>JAYSCT010000059.1:0-29017 GCA_041914785.1 Roseateles sp. | reverse complement strand
CGCCAGCTTCCAGTGCGCGCGCAGGAAGCGGTTGCACAGCCCGTGGAAGGTGCCGATCCACATGCCGCGCACGTTGAACGGCAGCATCGTGGACAGCCGCGTCAGCATCTCCTTGGCGGCCTTGTTCGTGAAGGTCACGGCCATCACGCCGCCGGGGCTCACCTGGCCGGTCTGCAGCAGCCAGGCAATGCGCGTCGTCAGCACGCGGGTCTTGCCGGAGCCCGCCCCGGCCAGGATCAGCGCCGGCTCGGGTGCCGCGGTGACGGCGGCCAGCTGCTCGGGGTTGAGGTTCTTGAGGAGGGGGCTGGAAGCAGCGTCGGCCGCCTGGCCGACAGGGAAGGAAGTCATGCCGGCATTCTAGGGAACGGCCCCGGCCGGCCCCGCCGGCACACCCGGCGGGCGTCACCCCGCGGCTGGCGATACTGCTGGTTTTGCCTGCCCGCTTTCCGATGCCCCGCCTCTCCCCCGCGCATGCCGCGCTCGCCGCCCTCGCCCTCTCGTTCGCCGCGCCGGCCGCGCTGGCCCAGGACACCCCGGACGGCCGCTGGCACGGCGGCCTCAGCCTGGCCGGCGCCTTTGCCAGCGGCAACAGCAGCAGCCGCACGCTGGCCGCCAATGCCGACGCCAGCGCCGCGACGGCCGACGACAAGATCAGCCTCTACGGCGTGGCCAACTACGGCCGCAACAAGGTGGGCGGCGTCACCAGCACCACGGCCAACCTGCTGCGCCTGGGCGGCCGCTACGACTTCAACCTCGGGCCCCGGTGGTTCTCCTTCGGCGCCGCGGAGGGCGAGACCAACAAGGCCGGCGGCGTGCGCGACAGCTACAACCTGACCGGCGGCGTGGGCTACCACGTCGTGAAGAACGACACCCACAGCTGGGACGTCTTCGGCGGTCTGGGTTACACGGCCACCCACTTCACCGACGGCAACACGGCCAACGGCGTGCAGGTGCTGCTGGGTGAGGAATCCAGCCACAAGCTCAGCGAGACCACGACGCTGAAGCAGCGCTTCGTCTACTACCCGGACGGCGGCGAGCTGGGCGACCGCGCCACCTTCGACGCCGGCCTGGCCACGACGATCAGCGGCGGCTGGACGCTCAACGTCGGCCTGGCCAGCCGCTATGCCGACCGCGTTCCTGCCGGCACGAAGAAGACCGACAACCTGCTCACCGTGGGCTTCGGCTACAAGTTCTGACGCGTCAGGGCCAAGATCAGCGCCGGCGCACCTTGCCGGCCCGGCCCGCCTTGCTCCATTCGTAGGCCTCGCCATCGGGCGTGCGGCCGCCCTCCACGGCCGACACGCCGGGCCGGCCCACGCTGCCGTCCAGCTCCGTCGAGATGCTGACGTGCCGGTGCCCCGCGCGGCGCCGCTCCTCCGCGCAGGCCAGCGCCTGCGTCAGCTCGACGCTGCTGAAGCACTCGCACACCGGCAGGGCCGCGTCGCCCTCGCCGTCCAGCCAATACACCACGATGCCCACGGCGTCTCCATCCGATGAATGAGATGGCCGCGTGCTGCGGCCGCGCGCCTGTCGGGTCTGGCGCCACGGCCGCGTTGTAGCAGAGGAGGCAGACGCGGCCGGCCCGGCTGCGAGGCCTCGCCCACCCAGGAGCCGCCGCCATGACCGCCTACAGCTACATGATCACGAACCGCCGCTACCCCACGGCGATCATCGACCCGCAGTCGCCGCTCGATGGCAACACGCTGTGGTGGTACGTCGCCACCGCCCAGGCCAACGATCCGGACTACCAGGACTACCAGTCGCTGACCGCCGACGCCCAGGCGGATGCGCCGGCCAAGTTCATCCAGGCCGTCGTCACGGAGCTGCAGAACCAGGGCTCGGCCACGCCCCAACTGACGCTGTTCATCCACGGGTTGAACACCACCTGGAGCAATGCCGTGCGCGACACCGCCACGCTGGGCGCCAACCTCGCCGCCATGGCCAGCTACGGTGGCCTGGTCATCGGGTTCAGCTGGCCCAGCATGGGCGAGCTGGACCTCATCGAGTACGCCGACAGCTTTCCGCAGCCGGCCCGGAGCGGCACGGCGCGCGGCAACGTCATGTGCAGCCTGGCCAGCTTCGGCAGCCTCATCGCCTTCACGCAGCAGGTGGCGGCGCAGGTATCCGGCCTGCAGCTCAACGTCGTCTGCCACTCCGAGGGCAACTACCTGCTGATGAACGGCCTGGCCGCCAACAGCGGCGCCGGCATCACCGAGACCGTCATGCTGGCAGCCGACATCAACAACGGCGCGTTCCAGACGCCCGCCAGCGGCCTCATCGGCAGCGCCGCCGCCATCGCGGCCCAGTCCTCGCGCGTGACGGTCTACTACAGCAGCAACGACAACACGCTGGCGCTGTCCGAGGGTGCGTTCTCCACCGAGCTGAGCTTCCCGCTGTCCATGGACACCGGGGCGTACCACAACCCCGCCTTCTTCGGCCGCCTGGGCCTGGCCGGGCCCAGCTACGACCAGGGGCCGCAGGCGCCCAACCTGGCCAGCGTCGACTGCTCGGCGGTGGTCAACCAGGTCTACGTGCAGCAGCTGTCGCCCTCCGTCTACCCGGCCGGTACCGAGCTGCACAGCGCCTACCTCTACATCCCGCAGGTCATCCAGGACATCGCCGCGACGCTGGACGGCACCGCGCCCGGCGCGGTCGCCAACCGCACGCCGCTGCTCAACGACGGCCAGTACTTCATGAGCGCCGAATAAGGCCCCGGCCACACCCCGGTCCGCCGCGTGCGACGGCGCGCACGCACGGGCCGGGCCCCTGGCTGCACCAGGCCTGTGCAGCCCGCCCCACCAGCGGGCTCGCAGGGGCGTTTGCAGGGCGAAACGCTGGCATGCGACTTGCGCAGTCCCGCCCCATGACCAGCCCCCAGGGATACCGCGCGCCACTCCAGGCCCTCCAGGATGAGCCGCCGAAACCCCTCCTTCCTGCCGGCCTGGCGGAGCTGGAGCGCGCCGCCGGATTCGGCCAGTGGTGGTACGACCCGCTGACCGGCCACAGCCTGCTGTCACCGGTGGCGGCCGAGTACCTGGAGATGCCCAGCGAGACGGCCGACAGCCTGTACGCCTGCTTCGGCCATGTCGTCGAGGACGACCTGCCCGAGCTGCGGCGGCTGTGGACCGGCGCGCCGGTGCAGCGGCCGCTGGACATCCGCGTCATCGGCCTGGCGCGCGGCATGCGCTGGCTGCGCGTGACGCCACTGCCTCCGGACCCGCTGCGCCCGCGCTGGCGCCACGGCCTGCTGCAGGACATCACGGACCTGACCCACGCCGCCGTGCGCGAGCGCCTGGGCTACGCGCTGACGGAATACCTCGTCGGCACGCACACGCTGCCGGACGCCATCGCCAACGTCATCCAGCTCATCTGCCGCAACCTCGGCTGGGAATGGGGTGCCTACTGGCGTATGGAGAACGACGGCGGCGGCGGCCAGCTGCGCTGCCGGCATTTCTGGCACCCGCCCGACCGCGACCTGGAGCAGTTCAGCGCCGTCAGCGCGGGGCTGGGCATGTCGCCCGGCGAGGGGCTGGTGGGCCGCGTGTGGGCCAGCGGCGAAGCCGAATGGGTGGAGGACATGAGCACCGACGCGCGCTTCCTGCGTCGCGGCAGCGCGCAGATGTGCGGGCTGTGGTCGGGCTATGTGTTCCCGGTCACCTACGCGTCCGACGACGGCGAGCAGCACCGCCCCGGCGTGCTGGAGTTCTACAGCAGCCTGGCCCGCCAGCCCGACGCGCAGCTGCCCAAGGTGTCCACCACCATCGGCGCGCTGATCGCGCAGACGGCGCAGCGGCTGGAGACCGAGACCGTCATCCGGCGCCTGGCGCAGGTCGACGAGATGACCGAGCTGGACAACCGCGGCTACTTCTACGCGCAGCTGAACCGCCACTGCGCGCTCAGCCAGCGCCAGGGCGGGCGCTTTGCGCTGATGTTCATCGACCTGGACCGCTTCAAGCCCATCAACGACGCCTTCGGCCACGAGGCCGGCAACGCCGTGCTGCAGGGCTTCGCGCGCCGGCTGCAGGCGCTGGCGCCGCCGCCGGCGCGCGTCGGGCGGCTGGGCGGCGACGAGTTCGCCGTGCTGCTGCCCGACAGCGGCGACGACGAGGCGCTGGCCGCGCTGGTGGACGGCGTGCTGGCCGCCGCCAGCCGCCCCTTCGTCTACGAGAACGTGGCGCTGAACGTGTCGGCCAGCGTCGGCGTCAGCCGCTTCCCCGAGAACGGCCTGACCGGCCCCGAGCTGCTGCGCAGCGCCGACGCGGCCATGTACCGCGTCAAGCAGAACGGCCGCAACGGCTGCAACGTGTTCTCCACCAGCAGCCCCGACACGCTGGCCGAGCAGCGCGCCAAGCTGGCCCGCCACCTGGCCATCGAGACCGAGCTGCACGAGGCGCTGGTGAGCGGCCAGCTGCGGCTGGTCTACCAGCCCATCGTCGACATCGCCAGCGGCGCGCTGCACGGCGTGGAGGCGCTGATCCGCTGGCGCAAGCCCGACGGCAGCGTCGTGCCGCCCGACGTCTTCATCCCCATCGCCGAGCAGAGCGACCTCATCATCGACATCGGCCGCTGGGTGCTGGGCCAGGCGCTGCGCGACCTCGCGTCGCTGCAGGGCGGCGCGCTCGCCGGGCTGAAGATCCACGTCAACATGGCCGCGTCGGAGTTCACCAGCAGCGCGCTGCCCGAAATGCTGCGCGCCATGTCCGACCGGCTCGCCGTGCCGCCGTCGCAGGTGGTGCTGGAGCTGACAGAAAGCATGCTGATGCGCCAGCCCGAGCAGGTGAAGCGCGTCATGCACCAGCTGCGCGACATCGGCTTCGAGATCTCGCTGGACGACTTCGGCATGGGCCACTCGTCGCTGGCCATGCTCAAGAGCCTGCCCATCAGCTCGCTGAAGATCGACCGCAGCTTCGTGCGCGACCTGCCCAGCGGCGAGCGCGACCGCGCCATCGCCCGCACCATCGTCGACCTGGGCCATCACCTGCAGCTGGAGGTCATCGCCGAAGGCATCGAGAGCGAGGCCCAGCTCGCCGAGCTGAGCGCCTGCGGCTGCCGCTTCGGCCAGGGCTGGCTGCTGGGCCGGCCGCTGCCGCTGGACGGTCTGGTGCAGGCCTTCCCGCTGGGCCGGCGCTGAACGGCCGGGCCGCCGCGCCCTGTAAAGTCGTCCACGCCCCGCCGCAGGCCGTCCGCACCGGATGTGCCAGCATCGCGGCACCTGCCGGAACAAAGGCGAGCGATGGACAACTCCACCTTCGTGGCAGCCGCGGCCCACGACATGAAGAACTCGGTCAGCGTCATCGCGGCCTACCTGGAGGACGCGCTGGCCCGCATGGCCGTCACGGACGCCGGCACGCCCGGCGCCGCGGCACAGTCCACCGCGCAGGCGCTGTACGAGACGCAGCGCGTCAACGGCAACCTCGTGCAGCTGATGGCGCTGTTCAAGATCGAGGAGGGCATGTACCCCTTCGAGCCCGCGCACGTGGCGCTGGACGAGTTCGTCGCCGAGATGCAGGGGCGCGTGGCGCCGCTGGCCCGGCTCAAGGGGCTGGACCTGCAATGCCACGCCCCGCCCGATCTGCACGACTGGGTGTTCGACCACGACCTCATCGGCAGCGTCGTCATCCAGGCGCTGTTCAGCGCGGTGCGCTACGCCGCCCACACGGTGCGGCTGACGCTGCGCGCCAGCGACGGTCGGCTGGAGATCGAGGTGGCGGACGACGGCCGCGGCTTCCCGGACTTCATGCTGGCGCAGGGCTTCCCGTCGCGCCAGGGCATCGACACCCGCACCGGCAGCACCGGCCTGGGCCTGTACTTCGCGCGCCTGGCCGCCAGCCTGCACCGCCACGGCGACGCCACCGGCAGCACGCGGCTCGCCAACGGCGGCGAGCTGGGCGGCAGCCGCTTCATCGTCCAGCTGCCATGAAGCCCGACACCTCGCCCGAGGCCCTGCTGCGCGCCAGCGACGTGCTGCTGGTGGAGGACTTCGAGGCCATGCGCAGCGTGCTCAAGGGCCAGCTGCTGCGCTGCGGCGCGCACCGCGTGGACACCGCCAAGGACGGCCGCGAGGCCACCGCCATGCTCGCCGCCAAGCCCTACGGCGTCGTCATGTGCGACTACAACCTGGGTCCCGGCAAGAACGGCCAGCAGCTGCTGGAGGAAGCCCGGCTCAGGGGCTGGGTGGGGCCGGCGTCGGTGTGGCTGATGATCACCGCCGAGAAGACCAGCACCATGGTCTCGGCCGCCGCCGAGGACGCGCCCGACGACTACCTGCTCAAGCCCATCACCGAGAACCTGCTGCAGGTGCGGCTGCTCAAGCTCATCGAACGCAAGGCGGCGCTGGCCGGCATCGCCGTCGCGATGAAGGCGCAGGACTGGCCGCGTGCGCTGCAGCTGTGCGACGAGCAGATCGCCGCCGGCACCAAGAGCCTGGCCGAGGTGCTGCGCCTCAAGGCCCAGCTGCACCAGAAGCTGGACGACTGGCCGCGCGCGCAGGCCGTCTACGAGAGCGTGCTGCAGCGCGGCCCCATCGCCTGGGCCAAGCTGGGCCTGGCGCAGGTGCGCGTGCACGGCGGCGACCTGGCCGGCGCCCGCACGCTGCTGCAGGACACCGTGCGTGACCATCCGCAGTACCTGGAGGCCTACGACGAGCTGGCCGGCGTGCTGCACGAGCAGGGCGACGGCGGGCAGCAGGTGGCCGTGCTGGAGCGCGCCGTCCACCTGTCGCCCAACGCGGCGCACCGCCAGTCGGCCCTGGGCGTGGCCGCGCTGGCGCTGGGCATGCACGACACGGCGGCCAAGGCCTTCTCGCGCGCCATCAAGCTCACCGAACACAGCGCCGTCGAAAGCCTGGAGCCCTTCCTCGGCATGGCGAAGATGCACACCGAGGCCGGCGCGCCCGGCGAGGCGCAGAAGCTGCTGGCCACCATGACCCAGCGCTACGACGGCCCCGACGCCCAGCTGCTGGCCAAGGCCGAGACCGTGCGCGCGCTGCAGGCGCTGGGCGACACCGCAGCGGCCGCCCGGCTCGCCGCCGAGCTGGTGGGCCAGAGCGCCGACGCGACGTCCGACCACGCCGCCGACATCGCCGTGCGCATCGCCGAGACGCTGATCGAGGCGCAGCAGGGCGACGAGGCGACGCGGCTGCTGCAGCACGTCGCGCGCAACAACTACGACGACGAGCGCCTGCTGCAGCGCTCGCAGCGCGCCTTCGACCGGCTGGGCCAGGGCACCAGCGGCGGCGAGCTGGCCGCCGCCGCCCGCCGCGAGGCCACGCACGCGATGAAGGACGGCATGCAGCTGATGGCCGACGGCGATCCGCAGGCCGCGCTGGAGAGCCTGCGCAGCGCCAAGATCTCCATGCCACGCAACGCCCGCGTGCTGCTGAACTTCGCCGCCGTGGCCATGACGGTGCTGCAGCGCCACGGCCGCTCCGCCGCGCTGGAGGCCGAGGTGCTGCAGAGCATCACGACGGCCCAGGCGCTGCGCCCGCGTGATCCGCGCGCGGCGGACCTGCTGCAGCAGCTGGCGCGCTGGACGCAGGACCCGCCGTGACGACGTCCGGCATCATGCGGCGCCTATGACCGACGCCCTCCCCTGCCCCTGCGGCAGCGCCCTGCCCTACAACGCCTGCTGCGGCCGCTGGCATGCCGAACACGCGGCCAGCGGCCGGCTGGCCGCGCCCACGCCCGAGGCGCTGATGCGCTCGCGCTATGCCGCCTTCGTGCTGGACCGGCGGCCCTACCTGCTCGCCAGCTGGCACGTCAGCACCCGTCCCGCCGACCTGGACGCGCCCGAGCCCGGCCTGAAGTGGCTGGGCCTGGCCGTGAAGCGCACCGCGCTGCAGGACGCCGATCATGGCACCGTCGAGTTCGTCGCCCGCAGCAAGCTGGGCGGCCGCGCGCACCGGCTGCACGAGGTGAGCCGCTTCGTGCGCGAAAACGGCGAGTGGTTCTACGTCGATGGCGACCTCGGCGGCGATCTGAGAAATTGACCCTGACCCTGATTTACGGGGACGAGCACCTCGTCGCCATCGACAAGCCGCCGGGCCTGCTGGTGCACCGCACGCAGCTCGCCGCCGGCGAGGACGAGGCCGCGCTGCAGCTGCTGCGCGACCAGCTGGGCCGCACCGTGTGGCCCGTGCACCGGCTGGACCGCGGCACATCGGGCGTGCTGCTGTTCGCGCTGTCGGCCGAGGTCGCCTCCACGCTGGGCGCGATGTTCGAGGGTGGGCGCATGCACAAGCGCTACCTGGCGCTGGTGCGCGGCTGGCCGGCGGCGGACGAGGGCGTCGTCGACCACCCGCTGGCGCGGGACCCGGAGTTGCCGTCAGCCGGCCAGCCCATGCTGGACGCGCAGACGCGCTGGCACGTGCTGCAGCGGCTGGACTGGCCCATCGCCACCCACCCGCAATTCCCGACGACGCGCGTCGCGCTGCTGGAGGCCGAGCCGCGGCAGGGCCGGCGCCACCAGATCCGCCGCCACCTGAAGCACCTCGCCCACCCCATCCTGGGCGACGCCACACACGGCAAGGGGCCGCTGAACCGTGCGGTGGCCGCCCACCTGGGCGTGAACCGGCTGTGGCTGCATGCGCAGCAGCTGCAGTTCGCGCACCCGGTCAGCGGCGCGCCGCTGACGCTGCAGGCCGAGGTGAACTGGCCCCCGGCCCCAGCCAGCGGCTGCGGATGCGCTGCAGCTCCCCCTGCGCCTCCAGGCGCCGCAGCGCCTCGTTGAAGCGGGCCAGCCCGGCCGCATCGAAGCGCTTGCGGGCCAGCTTGTAGGCGACGACGTCGCGACGCACCGTCAGCGCCAGCTCCGTGACCTCCACGCCGGCGGCGTCGGCCGCGTAGAGCACGGCCAGCCGGTCGCCCAGCAGCAGGTCGCCGCGGCCCAGCGCCAGCAGCTGCACGCCCTTGGCGTAGTCCTCGAAGGCCGTCAGCCGCCCGCGCTGGTCGAACTCGGTCACCAGCGGCACGACGGGCGGGCCGCGGTGGGCCAGCAGCCGCTGGCCGTCATCCAGCGCCTGGGCCAGCGTCTGCGGCACCGGGCGGGCCCGGGCGGCGTCCGCGCGCATGAAGGCGGCGAACTCCTCGTGGCGGTAGGCGCTCGTGTACCAGGCCAGCGACGGCGTGTTGGGGCCGTCGTAGGAGGCGGCCACCAGCAGGTCCAGCTCGCCGCTGGCCAGCAGCGGCAGGCGGCGGTTGCGCGGCACGTGCTGCACATAGGTCACGCGGCAGTCCAGCGCGCGCGCCACCGCCGCCAGCAGCTCCACTTCCAGACCCGCCGGCTGCCCGGCGCCGTCGAGGTAGGCATAGGGCCGCCAGTCCTCGAACGGCACACGCCACGGCCGTTCGCAGCCTGCCGAGGCCAGCAGCGGCACGCACAGCAGCAGCGCGGTCAGCAGTCGTCTCGGCATGGCGCCCTCCGGTGGACGTGCGCCTGAGGATAGACCGGATCAGCGCGGCGCGATCACCTTCACCTCCAGGCCCGACGGCTGGCCCTGCCAGCGGTAGAGCTTCTGCGTGGCGGGCTGGAAGTCCTCGGGCTTCGCGCTGCGGATGGACACGAAGGTCTGCGGGTTGCGGTCGATCAGCGGGAACCAGCTGCTCTGCAGCTGCACCATGATGCGGTGGCCGCGGCGGAAGCTGTGGTTCACGTCCTGCAGCGCCACGCGCAGCTCCTCCACCTGACCCGGCACCATCGCCTCGGGCGTCTCGAAGCTCTTGCGGAAGCGCCCGCGCAGCGGGTCGCCGCGCACCAGCTGCTGGGTGCCGCCCAGCGGCGAGTCGGCCGGCTCGACGTCCTCGCTGCGCGCCTTGCGCTTCTTCGCGGCGTCTTCCTCCAGCTCCGGCGGGTAGACGTCGATGAGCTTGACGACCCAGTCGGCATCGGTGCCCGACGTGGACGCGAACAGCCGCGCGACGATGGGGCCGGCGATGACGACGTCCTCCTCCAGCACGTCGCTGCGGAAGGTCAGCACATCGGGCCGGGTCGCCGCGAAGCGCTGGTCGCCGACCATGTAGTCCTGCGGCACGCCCAGCGTCGTGTGGCCGACGAAGGGCACGGGCTTGTTGGGATCGCTGACCCAGCTGTCGAACTCGGGCTGCGCGGCCGCAGGCGGCGTGAAGCTGAGCCGGCCGCCCGGCGCGAAGTACAGCGTGCGCGGCTGCGCCTCCTTCGGCGGCCAGGCGTCGTAGCGGCGCCAGACGTTGGTGCCGGTCTCGAAGACGGTGGCCTTGGCCACGGGCACCTTGGGAGCGACGTCACGCAGGTGCTGCTCGAAGAACGGCAGCAGCACGTCCTGCTGGAACTGTTCCGACGTCGGCTGATGGAACTGCACGCGGCCCAGCTGCCGGCCCGGCGCGCCGACCCAGCCGCCATGCACCCAAGGCCCCATGACGAGGCGGTTGTCCGTCGCCGGGCTCTGCTTCGCGATGGCGCGGTGGATGGCCAGCGGGCCGGCCAGGTCCTCGGCGTCGAACCAGCCGCCCACCGTCAACACGGCGGCGCGGATGTTCTTCAGGTGCGGCGTGATGGCGCGCGGCTGCCAGAAGCCGTCGTAGCGGTCATGCGCCAGCTGCGTGTCGAAATAGGGGTTGGGGCCGCCGTCCTTCGCGAGCCGCGCCGACAGCGCGTCCAGGTTGCCGTGCCGCAGGTAGAACTCGTACCCGTCCAGCGTGCCCCAGTCGAACTGAGGCCATTGGCTGGGCGGCAGCACCGGCGTCTGCTGCGGCTTGAAGCCGGTGTAGAAGCCGAAGTTGGCCGCCAGCATGAAGGCGCCGCCGTGGTAGCTGTCGTCACCCATGAACAGGTCGGCGATGGGCGCCTGCGGCGACGCCGCCTTGATGGCGGGGTGGGAGTCGATGATGGACGCGGCCGTGTAGAAGCCCGGGTAGGAGATGCCCCACAGCCCGACGCGGCCGTTGTGGCCAGGGATGCGCTCCAGCAGCCACTGCACGCTGTCGTGCGTGTCGCTGCTCTCGTCGACGTCAGCGGCCGTCTTCTTGACGGGCTTGTGCGGCGTCATCTCGATGAACTCGCCCTCGGACTGGTTGCGCCCGCGCACGTCCTGGCACACGAAGATGTAGCCGTTCTTCAGGAAGTCCTCGCTGGGTGCGAGGCGCCGCACGTTGTCGCGGTCCACGCCGTAGGGGCCGCAGCCATAGGGCGTGCGCACCATCAGGAAGGGGTAGCGCCGGCTCTGGTCCTTGGGCACATAGACGGCGGTGAACAGCTTGCGGCCGTCGCGCACCGGCACGCGGTACTCGTACTTGGTGTAGTGCTCGCGCGGCTCGTAGGCCGGCGGCTTGTCGTCGGCGGTGGCGGCAAGCGGCCCCCCCAGGGCCAGCAGAATGAACAGGCGGGCACGCAGCGGCATCGGCGAGGTCGGTGGAGATGACATGGGCGGAGTCTGACACCGCCCGGCGGTTCAGCCCGCGCGGGTGCTGAACACGCTGACCTCGTCGGCCAGCCGCTGGGCCTGGTCGCGCAGGCTCTCGGCCGCCGCGGCGGATTGCTCCACCAGCGCGGCGTTCTGCTGCGTGACCTGGTCCAGCTGCCCCACGGCCTGGTTGACGCGCGCTATGCCCTCACTCTGCTCGGACGCCGAGCGGGCGATGTTGCCGATGAGGTCGGCCACCTGCTGGGCCGCATCGGCGATCTCGCGCATGGCCTCGCCGGCCGACGCCACCAGGCCGGAGCCGGCCGCCACCTGCTCGGTGGACTGCGCGATGAGGCGCTTGATGTCGCGCGCCGCCTCGGCGCTGCGCTGCGCCAGGCTGCGTACCTCGGACGCGACGACCGCAAACCCGCGCCCCTCCTCGCCGGCCCGCGCCGCCTCGACAGCCGCGTTCAGCGCCAGGATGTTGGTCTGGAACGCGATGGAGTCGATCAGCCCCGTGATGTCGGCGATGCGGCCGGCGCTGGTATCGATGGCCTGCATGGTCGTCACCACCTGCTGCACGACGCCGGAGCCGCGCGACGCCGAGCCCGCCGCGCCGCTGGCCAGCGAGTGGGCCTGGCGCGCGTCATTGGCCGTCTGGCGCACGGCGACGGTCAGCGAGTCCACCGACGACGCGGTGGACTGCAGGCTGGCGGCCATCTTCTCGGTGCGCACCGACAGGTCCTGGTTGCCCGACGCGATCTCGGCGCTGGCGCCATCGATGCTGCGCGCCGCCGTCTGCACCTGGCGCACCACGCCGTGGATGCGGTCCACCGCGCCTCGCAGCAGCGCCGCCGTGCCGTCGACGTCGCCGGCATGCGATGTGTCGAGGTTGATGCGCTCGCGCGCCGTCAGGTGCTCGACGAGGTTGACCAGCGACGACTGCTCGGCCGCACGCCGGTGCATCTGCAGCGCGATGAGGAGCTCGAACGCCGTCTGCCCCACCACGTAGCCGGCGTGGATCAGCACGCGCGGAAAGCCGGGGTCGCTCAGGCAGTACACGCCCACGCCGCCGGCCTGCAGCCGGTCGAACAGCACGTGATGCACGGCGATGACGGCCGCGCCCGTGACGATGGGCGCCCAGTGCCGGTAGGTCAGCAGGAAGGCCAGCGTGACGAACACGCCGAAGTGGAATTCCAGCATGCCGCGGGCCAGCTGGATCTGCAGCGCCACCATCGCCATCGCGCAGACGGCCTGGGTGTGCGCGGACATCGCCGTGCCGCCGGCCGTCGCGTGCACGGCCAGCGCCACACCCGCCACGACGAGGCTGCCGCCCAGCGCCAGCCCGATGCCGCCGAAATACAGGCCCAGCGCCAGCGCGATCATCACGTGCACGGCCAGGCCCATCAACATCAGCCGGTCGGCCTCGCGCCAGGAGGCCTGCCGCGCGCTGACCCGCTCGCCCTCGGCCCAGGAAGTACCACTCATGCCACGTCTCCATTTGATGTTGTGGGAGACGATGCTAGAAGCTCCGGGCCGGCTGCGACAAGCCGCTCAGCCAAACTTCACCGCGTAGATGGGCGGCAGGTGGGTCGACACGGTCTGCCAGCTGTCGCCGCCATCGCCGCTGGCCCACAGGCCGCCGGTGGTGGAGCCCATGACAAGCTGCGCGCCGCTGTCGTCCACGGCCAGGCCGTGGCGGTAGATGAGGTCGTAGCAGTGCTGCTGCGGCAGGCCGGCGCGCAACACGTCGAAGGTCTTGCCGCCGTCGCGCGTGCGGGTCACGCACAGCGCGGCGTCGACCGGGATGCGGCGCTCGTCCTTGATGGCCGGTGCGAACCACGCGGTGTCGGGGTCGTGCGGATGGGCGGCCACGGCGAAGCCGAAGCTGGACGGCTGGGCCTGCAGCTCGTGCCAGGTCGCGCCGTTGTCCGTGCTGCGGAAGATGCCGCAGTGGTGCTGGCACCAGAGCACGTCGGGCGCGGCCCGGCAGCGCGCGATGAGGTGCGGGTCCTGCGAGTTCTCGTCGCCGGCCAGGTCGGGCGGCATGAAGTCGGCCCGCATGCCCTTGGCGCGCAGACCCCAGGTGCGGCCGCCGTCGGTCGTGCGCCAGGCGCCGCCGCAGGAAACGCCGATGAGCAGCTCATCGGGCTGCGTCGGATGCGGGCAGATGGAATGCAGCGCCGGGTTGGGGTTGCCGCCGCCCATCCACTGCTCGCGCCGCGGGTCGCGCCACAGCGGATCAATCAGCTGCCAGCTCTCGCCCTTGTCGCGGCTGACGAACAGCCCGCCCGGCACCGTGCCGCACCAGATCGCATCGCCCGACCGCTCCAGTGAGAACACCTGCTCCAGCTTCCAGGCAGGCCCCTCGGCTCCTGCAGGCTGCGGTGGGAAGGTGGGCGCGGCCACCTCGCGCCAGGTCCGGCCGGCATCGTCGCTGGCCTGCAGCTTGGCGCCGAAGTGGCCGAGGTTGAGGCCGGCGAGCATGTGGCCGGATGCATCGGGCGGCAGCAGCATCGTGACCGGGTCGGCGACGAAGCTGAGGTGTTCCACCTGCCACGCACCGCCACGGCGGCGCAGTTCGAACAGGCCTTTGCGGGTCGCGGCCCACGCGCGGTCTTGTGTCATGGTTTCAACCTCCGGATAGAGCTTGCAGCACGTGGACCCGGCTGTCGGGCCCGAGCGGGTCGGTCAGCCCGCGCAGGTCACGCGCGCGCCGGCCGTCGATGAAGACGACCACGTTGGGCCGCAGATGGCCCTGGTCATCCAGGATGTAGCCGCGCAGCCGCGGGTTGATCGCGAAGGCGGCGTCCAGGCCCTGACGGAGCACGGTGGCCGGCGTGTCGACGACAGGCGTGTCGACGAACCGGTGCAGCTGCGGGGTGAATTCGATCCGGGCCATGTCCGCACGACGAGTGGGAGACCGGGAATTCGACGGCGATGCCCTCGCGACAGCGCTGGGGATTACCCGCATCCACAATGCCGGTGATGAATCGCGGCATCCTCTTCGCCCTTGGCGCCTACCTGAGCTGGGGGCTGTTCCCGCTCTACTTCCGGCAGATCGCCGCCATCCCCGCGCTGCAGATCGTCGCGCACCGCACGCTGTGGTCGCTGGCCTTCGTGGCTGTCGTGCTAGTGGTGAGCCGCAACTTGCGATGGCTGCGCGGTGTCGGCGCGGCGACGTGGCGGCGCTTCGCGGTGTCGGCCGCGCTGATCGCCATCAACTGGCTGACCTATGTCTGGGCCGTGGGCCACGGCCATGTCATCGACGCCAGCCTGGGCTACTTCATCAACCCGCTGGTCAACGTGGCGCTGGGTTTCGCCGTGCTGCACGAGCGACCACGCCCCGTGCAATGGCTGGCGGTGGGGCTGGCGGCCTTCGGCGTCGTCTGGCTGACGGTGGCCGGCGGCCGGCTGCCCTGGGTGGCGCTGGTGCTGGCGGTCAGCTTCGGCCTGTACGGGCTGATGCGCAAGACGGCCGCGCTGGGCGCCATCGAGGGCTTGACGCTGGAGACGCTGATCCTGGCGCCGCTGGCGGCGGCCGGGCTGATCTGGTGGAGCCAGGACGGCAGCATGGCCGGCCAGACCGCGGTGGACTGGGCCTGGCTGATCGGCACCGGGCCCGTGACGGCCGGCAGCCTGCTGCTGTTCGCGGCCGGCGCTCGCCGACTGCCGCTGGCCACGCTGGGCATCGTGCAGTACGTGTCGCCGTCGCTGCAGTTCCTGCTGGGCGTGTTCCTGTTCAAGGAACCCATGGACGCGACCCGGCTGGTGGCCTTCGGCTTCATCTGGGCGGCGCTGGCGGTCTACAGCGCCGAGGGCCTGTGGCAGAGCCGCCGGGCGCTGCAGCTCAGGCCCGTCTCCTAAAATCCGCCGCCATGCAGCTCAACATCGTCGTCTATTCCAAGTCCGCCTGCCCGCAGTGCGACACCGTCAAAAGCCTGCTGAAGGCCAAGAACCTGCCGTTCGAGGAGGTCAAGATCGACGACGAGGAACAGCGCCTGGCCTTCTACGCCAAGTGCGGCCCCGCCGTGCGCCAGATGCCGCAGGTCTTCATCAACGACCAGCGCGTCGGCGGCGTCGCCGGCCTGCAGGCGGCGTTTGCGCAGCTGACGCTGTAAAACAGCCGGGGCCTTCCCGGCCTTGGGAGTCAGCGCTCAGGCGCCGATGCGCTTTTGGGTGCTCGGCCATTCTCGCGGCTGTACCAGTCACGCGTGGCCGCGTCGAGGCGGCGGCGGTCCAGCTGCCAGAGGCCCAACGGGCCGTGCACGATGTCGAGCTGGTGCGTGGAACCAGGCTCGAACTGGGCCCAGTACTCGCGCACGTCGTTCAACCGCACCTCGGGCGGGCCGGGCTCCACTGGCCGCAGCACCGCACCGTGTGCCAGCCGGTACACCGTGGCGACCGGACCACCGGACAGCCATTGGTCCAGCCGCAACGCCACGCGCGGCGCCAAGCCGCCCAGCACGACGCTGAGGAACATCGTCAACAGCAGCGACTCGCGGCCCGGCACCCTGCGCCGGATGAACGCCGGATAGAGCAGCAGCCCCGCCAGCCCCACGGCTAGGCCGAGCACGGTCAGTGCCCATGCCGGCGTCAGCAGTTGGTGCTCGGTGAACCCCAGGTCGGCCAGCAATCCCAGCAGCAGCACGATGAAGACCATCGTCGCCAGCCGCGTCGCAGGATGTTTGTCGAGCGCGAAATCGGCGAGCGCCGATGGGTCGAGCGGCTGCTGCGGCAGCAGCGCGCGCAACATGTCGGCCGTGGCCTCTCGCGACGCGAGCGCGTTCATGCCGGTGTCCGCGCTGACCATGACTGCCTCGTCACCCGTGCCGATCTGCAGCCAGTGCAGATTGGCAGATTGCAGGCCGGCGTTGCCTTGCCATCGAATCGATGACGGCGCCTTGGGTACCCGCAACTCCAGCCGCTCGCCGTCGGACCGCACCGCCACGGCACGCAAGGTCGGGCCCTCGTCGATCAACAGCCCCTTGGCCTCGAAACCCAGCACGCGCAGGCGACGGGCGAAAAATGGCTGCCGGGCCAGATTGATGCGAAACCAGCGCTGCTGGCCAAGGCTGGGCTGCAACTCGTTCAGCAGCGCGTCCTGGCGCTTCTTCGTGCGCCGCTGGTGCAGCCCCAGCCAGACCAGCATCACCAGCAAGGCAACAAACAACACCAGCTGGGCGATCAACAACCCTTCCTTCATCGGCGCTCCCTGCGCGCCACTGACGGGCGCTGAGAGCAGTGTAGGCGGGGCTTCGCGTCAGCTGCGCATCAGGAAGTCGAAGGCGCCCAGTGCCGCCTTCGCGCCGTCGCCGGCCGCGATGATGATCTGCTTGAACGGCACCGTCGTCGCGTCGCCGGCGGCGAACACGCCCGGCACCGAGGTCGCGCCCTTGGCGTCCACGATGATCTCGCCGTGCTTGCTCAGCTCCACGGTGCCGCGCAGCCATTCGGTGTTGGGCACCAGGCCGATCTGCACGAAGCAGCCGTCCACCTCCACGCGCTTGGCTTCACCGGTCACGCGGTCGGTGTAGTTCAGCCCGTTGAGCTTGCCGCCGGCGCCGGTGAACTCCGTCGTCTGCGCGTTGGTGATGATGGTCACGTTGGGCAGGCTCTTCGCCTTGTTGACCAGCACCGCGTCGGCGCGCAGCTCGGCGCCGAACTCGATCAGCGTCACATGCTTGACGATGCCGGCCAGATCGATGGCCGCCTCGACGCCGGAGTTGCCGCCGCCGATGACCGCGACCGGCTTGCCCTTGAACAGCGGGCCGTCGCAGTGCGGGCAGTAGGCCACGCCCTTGTTCTTGTATTCGGCCTCGCCGGGCACGTTGACGTTGCGCCAGCGCGCGCCGGTGGACAGGATGACCGTCTTGCCCTTGAGCCGGGCGCCGTTGGCCAGTTCCACCTCGACGAGGCCGCCCGGCGTCGACGCGGGGATGAGCTTCTCGGCGCGCTGCAGGTTGTGGATGTCGACCTTGTAGTCCTTCACATGGCCCTCCAGCGCGGCGGCGAACTTCGGCCCGTCGGTGACGGACACGGAGATGTAGTTCTCGATGCCCAGCGTGTCGTTGACCTGGCCGCCGAAGCGCTCGGCCGCCACGCCAGTACGGATGCCCTTGCGGGCCGCGTACACGGCCGCTGCCGCGCCGGCGGGGCCGCCGCCGATGATGAGCATGTCGTAGGGCGCCTCGGCGTCGAGCTTCTTGGCGTCGCGGGCGGCCGCGCCGGTGTCGAGCTTGGCGACGATCTCTTCCAGGCTCATGCGGCCCGAGGCGAACGGCTGGCCGTTCAGCCACACGGCCGGCACGGCCATGATGTCGCGCGCTTCCACCTCCGACTGGAACAGGCCGCCGTCGATGACGGTGGTGCGGATGCGCGGGTTGACGATGGACATCAGTGACAGCGCCTGCACCACGTCCGGGCAGTTGTGGCAGGTCAGGCTCATGTAGATCTCGAAGTCGAGATCGGCGTCCAGCGCCTTCACGGCGTCGATCTGCGCCTGCTCGACCTTGGGCGGGTGGCCGCCGGTCCACAGCAGGGCCAGCACCAGCGACGTGAACTCGTGGCCCAGCGGGATCGCCGCGAAGCGCAGCGACTGCTCGGTGCCGGTGCGGCGCAGCAGGAAGGACGGCGTGCGGGTGTCGACCCCGTCGGCGCGGAACGAGATCTTGTCGTTCATACCGGCGATCTCTTCCAGCAGCTCGCGCATCTCGTCGCTGGACGCGGAGTTGTCCAGCGTGGCGATGATTTCGAAGGGGACCTTGACGTGGTCCAGGTAGCCCTGGAGCTGGGTCTTCAGTGCGGCGTCCAACATGGTGAGGTCCTTTCAGTGAGGCGTGGCAAAGCGGGCCACTGCTGAAAGGGTCCCCGCACCGAAGCGGCTGGAGGCCCTTTCAGCAGAACCTGTGGGGTTCTGCGGAGGGAAGGAGCCCTCCCGGGCTCCTTGCAAACAGCATTTAGATCTTGCCGACGAGGTCCAGGCTCGGGGCGATGGTCTTGGCGCCTTCCTTCCACTTGGCCGGGCAGACCTGGCCGGGGTTGGCAGCGGTGTACTGGGCAGCCTTCAGCTTGCGCAGCGTCTCCGACACGTCACGGGCGATCTCGTTGGAGTGCACTTCGGCCGTCTTGATCTGGCCTTCCGGGTTGATGATGAAGGTGCCGCGCAGCGCCAGGCCTTCTTCCGGGATGTGCACGCCGAAGGCGTTGGTCAGCGTGTGGGTCGGGTCGCCCACCAGCGGGAACTTGGCCTTGCCGACGGCCGGCGAGGTCTCGTGCCACACCTTGTGCGAGAAGTGCGTGTCGGTCGTGACGATGTAGACCTCGGCGCCCAGCTTCTGGAACTCGGCGTAGTTGTCGGCGGCGTCTTCGACTTCCGTCGGGCAGTTGAAGGTGAACGCGGCCGGCATGAAGATCAGCACGGACCACTTGCCCTTCAGGGACTCGTCGGACACGGTGATGAACTTGCCGTTGTGGAAGGCTTCGGTCTTGAAGGGTTGGACTTGGGTGTTGATCAGGGACATGGTTGCTCCAGTGGGGGCTGGGGTGGATGGGATAGGTAGAACTATATAGACTTTGTGTTTTCAGTTGAAAACATTTATCAAATCGCCGTTATTGATACGGCCTATCGAGGCCGATTGACTCAGGCTTCATAGCGGCGGTCATACAGCTGGTGCGGTGCGAGCTTGACGCGCAGTTGCTGCGCCGCGACCAGGCCCGTGATCGCATGCTCGGCGGACGCCGTGTCGCGCCGCACGGGTGACCCCAGCGCATCCCCCTGCCGGTTCATGACGGCGCTGACGATGGGGGTGTTGCCCGAGTTCCCGCGCCGCACGGCGACGGCGATCTCGCCACTCGCCAGCTTAACCAAGGTGCCGGGCGGGAACATCCCCAGCTCCTTGACCAGCAGCGCCGCGAACGCATGGCCGTTGCTGCCGGTGTAGAGCGCCTTGGCGGCGTGCGGCGCCGGCAGCCCCGCGCGTCCGCCGCGGCTGGCCAGCTTCGCCAGGAAGATGTCCACCAGCCGCAGCAGCTGCGCCGCCTCGCAGGGCTCGGGCAGGCTCTGCGGGTAACCGCCGCCGCCCGGCTGCTCGTGGTGCTGGGCCACGGCGGCCAGCCATTCGGCATCGTCCAGGCCGGCGTTGCGCAGCCAGGCCACGGCTTCGTCAGGGTGGCGGTTGATGGCGGCGCGCTGCGGCGGCAGCAGCTTGCCGCCGCGCGAGGCGAGGCGCCCCTGCAGGTCGATGATGGACAGGTTCATCGTCAGCGCAGCGCCAACGAGGCTCTTCTGCCGCTCCGGCGTCCAGCCCAGGCGGCGCGACAGCAGCGCACCGATGGCCGCCGCGTGCAGCAAGTGCACCAGGCCGTAGACCTCGTGGCGGCTGTGGTCGTGCTGGATGACGACGAACAGCAGCTGGTCGGGAAAGCGCTCGGCCCACGCGATGAGCTGGCCGGCGCATTCCTTGACGCGCGGCAGGAACAGCGGCTCCTGCGGCGCGCGCAGCAACACGGACAGCCGCGTCTGCAGCGTCTCCCAGCGGGCGAAGAAGTCCTCGCCGCCGGTGCCGTCGTCGTGGCCGCGCTTGGACGGGTCGCGCAGCTCGTCGAGGTCGACGAACACGCCGCGGTTCAACAGCGCCTCGCGCATCTGTTCGCTGGGCACCATCTGGCCCTTGGCCAGCAGCAGCTTGCCTTCCGCGTCGCGCACGCCGAACGGCAGGGGCGCCCCGGGCTTGACCTGGCCGCCCACCTGTTGGATCGGAACGAGTTTCATGTCCGGATGATGACCGGACTTGACGCTAACGGTCTCAGCCGATGGCGGCCGCCAGTGCGCCAACGACCTGGTCCTGCTGCGCCTCCGTCAGGTCGGCGCTCATCGGCAGGCTCATCACACGGCGGGCCGCGGCGATGCTGTTCGGGCAGGCGTCCGGGTGGCCGTACTGGGCATAGGCGGGCTGGTGATGCAGCGGCCGCGGGTAGTGCACGGCCGTCGGGATGCCGGCGGCCTTCAGCCTGGCCTGCACGGTGTCGCGGTCGTCGACGAAGACGGTGTACTGCGCCCAGACGCAATCCCGGTCGTCGCGCACGGCCAGCAGCTGCAGGCCCGGTGCCGCGGCCTGCAGCTTGCGCGCATAGGCGTCGCCGAGCGCCAGGCGACGCTCGATCTCCCAGCCGAAGCGGTCCAGCTTGCCCAGCACGACGGCGCACTGCAGCGTGTCCATGCGCCCGCCCACGCCCAGGCGGCTGTGCAGGTAGCGCTGGCTCTGGCCGTGCGTGCGGATCTCGCGGCAGGCCTGCGCGAGCCGGTCGTCGCTCGTGAAGATGGCGCCGCCGTCGCCGTAGCAGCCCAGCGGCTTGCTCGGGAAGAAGCTGGTGCAGCCGAAGGTGGAGAGGTTGCAGCTCTTCTTCGATTGGTACGTCGCGCCGAAGCTCTGCGCGGCGTCCTCGATGACGGCGAGGCCATGCCTGTCGGCGATGGCGTTGATGGCGGCCATGTCCGCCACCTGGCCGTACAGGCTGACCGGCATGATGGCCTTGGTTCGCGGCGTGATGGCCGCCTCGATCAGCGTCGCGTCGATGTTGGCCGTGTCCGCCTCGATGTCGACGAACACCGGCACGCCGCCGGCCAGCACGATCATCTCGGCCGTCGCCGCGAACGTGAACGGGCTGGTGATGACTTCGTCGCCGGGCTGCAGGTCCAGCGCCATCAGGCAGATCAGCAGCGCCTCGGTGCCGCTGGCGACGCTGATGCAGTGCTTGGCGCCCGTGTAGGCGATGAGCGCCGCCTCCATGGCCTTGACCTCGGGGCCGAGGATGTACTGGCCATGGTCCAGCACGGCCTGGATGCGGGCGTTGATGTTGTCGCGCAGCGCCGCGTACTGGCTCTTGAGGTCGATGAAGTCCATCAGATCAAAGTGAGTTGCTGGCCGGTCAGGCGGTAACGGTCGCCCGTGTGCGGGCAGGTGGCTTCGACAGGCTCGGCGCTCTTCACGGGCAGGGCCAGCTTCTCGCCGAAGCGGCTCATCCAGCCGATCTGCTTCGCCGGCACGCCCACCATCAGCGCGAAGTCGGGCACGTCGCGGTTGATGACGGCGCCGGCGCCGATGAAGGCGTGGCGGCCGATGGTGGTGCCGCAGACTATTGTGCTGTTGGCCCCCAGCGTCGCGCCCTGCTTCACCAGCGTGCGCCGGTACTCGTCCTTGCGCGTGACGGCCGAGCGCGGGTTGTAGACGTTGGTGAACACCATGCTGGGGCCGCAGAACACGTCGTCCTCCAGCGTGACGGCGTCATAGACGGACACGTTGTTCTGGATCTTGACGTTGTTGCCGATGGCGACGCCGTTGCCGACGAAGACGTTCTGGCCAAAGGAGCAGCGCTCGCCGATGCGCGCGCCCGCGCTGATGTGCACGAAGTGCCAGACACGGCAGCCGTCGCCGAGCTGGGCGCCGTCGTCGACGATGGCCGAGGGGTGAATCGTGATGCTCATCAATAGCTCAAAGGCAAGTTAATGCGCTTGCCGTCGCGGGCGCTCATGTACATCGCGATCAGCAGCTCCAGCGACTTCAGGCCTTCGCGGCCGTCGGTCTCGGCCTGCGCCTCGCCGCGCAGCGTGTTGATGACGTTGTCGTAGTACAGCGGGTGGCCGAAGCCGTAGACCGACGTGGTCTCGTAGCTCGCGTCGGCGATCTGCGCGTCCATCTCGTGCGGCGTGTCGAACTGCCAGTGCGTGATCTCGTTGACGGCCACGCCGCCGATGCGCACCGAGCCCTTCTCGCCCAGCACGGTGATCGAGCCTTCCAGGTTCTTCGGGTAGGTCAGCATGCTGACGTTGACGGTGCCCATCGCGCCGTTGCGCCACTTCAGCGCCGCCACGCCGGCGTCCTCCACCTCGATGTTGCGCGCCAGCGTGCCGGTGTAGGCCATGACGCTTTCCACCGGGCCGATGATCCAGTCCAGCAGGTCGATGTAGTGGCTGGCCTGGTTCATGAACGCGCCGCCGTCGAACTCCCAGGTGCCGCGCCAGTCGGCGCTGTCGTAGTAGGCCTGGGGGCGCGTCCAGAACACGTTGACGGCCACGTTGTAGAGCCGCCCGAAGCGGCCCTCGGCCACGGCGCGCTTGAGCAGCTGCAGCGTCGAGTTGCGGCGGTTCTGCTTGACGACGAACAGGCGCACGCCGGCGTCGTCGCAGGCCTTGACCATCGCCAGCCCGTCCTGCCAGCGCGTGGCCATGGGCTTCTCGGTCATCACATGCAGCCCGGCCGCGGCGGTCTCGATGGCCTGGCGCGGGTGCAGGCCGCTGGGCGTCGTCAGCACGACGCAGTCGATGGCCAGTTCATCCTTGGCTGCCAGCAGCGCCGTCAGCGACGAAAAACCGCGTGCGTCGGTCTTGGCCACGGCAGCGGCCAGCGCCTGGGCATCGGTGTCGCAGGCAGCCACCAGCTCGGCGCGCTCGGCGTGCCGCTTGACGGCTTCGATGTGGTTCTGCGCGATGCGACCGCAGCCGATCAGCGCGAAGCGGACCTTGCGGCCCTGGACGGGCGGACGGAACGTGGGCATGGGCAATCTGGGGAACTCAATCCCCGGATTGTCCGATCAAAGACCGGTCTCCAAAGCCAGCAGCTCCTCAACCGTCTGACGGCGGCGTATCAGCCGCGCTGCTTCGCCCTCCACCAGCACCTCCGCGGCCAACGGCCGGCTGTTGTAGTTGCTGGACATGGACGCGCCGTAGGCACCGGCATCGTGGATGACCAGCAGGTCGCCCACCTGCGCCTCGGGCAGCGCGCGCGTCAGCACCTCACCGCCCGCCGCCTGCGTGAACACGTCGCCCGACTCGCACAGCGGGCCGGCGACGACGGACTCGCGCACGGGCCGCGCCACGCCGTCCGCCGGCAGCAGCGTCATCGCGTGGAAGCTGCCGTACATCGCGGGCCGCATCAGCTCGTTGAAGCCGGCATCCACCAGCACGAAGCGGTTGGCGCCGGCGTTCTTGACCGCCCTCACCTCGGCCAGCAGCACGGCGCTCTCGGCAACGAGGTAGCGGCCCGGCTCCAGCTCCAGCGTCAGCGGGTGGCCCACCAGCGCCTCGGCTTCGCGGCGGGACGCGTCCCACAGGCCGAAGTAGTGGTCCACGTCGATGCCCGCATCGCCCTCGCGGTACGGGATGGACAGGCCACCGCCGGCCGAGATCGCGTGCAGGTCGTGGCCGGCGTCGACCGTTTGCTTCACCAGGCCCACCATCGCGTGCCCGACCTGCGCCAGGTGGCCGTAGTCCACGCCCGAGCCGATGTGCATGTGCAAGCCGACGAGCTTGAGGCCGTGCTCGCGAATGGCGGCCAGGGCCTCGGGCAGGTCCGCATGCCAGATGCCGTGCTTGCTGTGCTCGCCGCCGGTGTTGGTCTTGTGGCTGTGGCCATGGCCGAAGCCGGGGTTGATGCGCAGCCACACCGGGTGGCCGGCCGACACGGCGCCCAGCTGGTGCAGCATGTCGATGGAACCGGCGTTGACCGGGATGCGGTGCTCGGCGACGGTGGCCAGCGTCGCGTGGTCCAGCAGGTCGGCGGTGAAGACGATGTCGTCGCCGCCCGCGGTGTAGCCCGCGGCCAAGGCCCGCAGCACCTCGCCGCGCGACACCGAGTCGACCTTGACCCCGGCCTCGCGCAGCAGCTTCAGCACGTGGATGTTGGAACAGGCCTTCTGCGCGAAGCGGACGACGTCGAACCGCTTCAGCGACGCGGCACGGGCGCGGATGGTGGCGGCGTCGTAGACCCACAGCGGCGTGCCGTGGGCGGCGGCCAGGGCTTGCAGGCGGGCGGGCGTGAGAGCAGCGGGCAGGGACTTGGTCATGGTTCGCAGCATGCCGCCCGCCACCCATTCAATCAAATTGCAGTTTGTCGTTGGACAATCCAATCCTGATATGGACATCCAGCATCGCCACATCGAAGTCTTCCGCGCCGTCATGACGACCGGCAGCGTCACCGCCGCCGCGGCGCTGCTGCACACGTCGCAGCCGACGCTGTCCCGCGATCTGGCCCGGCTGGAGCAGTTGCTGGGCTACGCCCTCTTCGAGCGCGAGCGCGGCCGGCTGAAGGCCACGGCGCGGGCGCGCGCCCTGTTCGACGAGGTGGAGCGCAGCTTCCAGGCCTTGAGCCGCGTCGTCGAGCGCGCGCAGGCGCTGGGGCGGAACGACGGCGCGGAGCTGATGGTGCTGAGCCTGCCCGCGCTCAGCCACGCGCTGCTGCCCGGCGCGCTGGCGGCGCTGCTGGCCACGCACGCGGGCGCGCGCATCGACATCACGCCCGCCGAGCCGCCGCTGCTGGACGCCTGGATGAGCGAACAGCGCTTCGACCTGGGGCTGGCCGAACAGGCCACGCCGCTGCCCGGCGTGCGCGTCGAGCCAGTGCTGGAAGCGGACGAGGTGGCCGTGCTGCCGGCCGGCCACGCGCTGGCGTCGCGCGGGCGGCTGGCGCTGCAGGATTTCGACGCGCAGGACTTCATCAGCCTGGCCAGCGACGACCCCTACCGGCGCGAGATCGATGCGCGCTTCAACGCCACGGGCATCTCGCGCCGCCTGCGGGTGCAGACGCACAGCGCGGTGGCCGTCTGTGAGCTGGTGCGGGCAGGGCTGGGCGTGGCCATCGTCAACCCGCTGACGGCCGCGGCGTGCGCGAGCGACGGCCTCGTCGTGCGGCCGCTGGCGGTGTCGATTCCCTACCGAGTTTCGGCGCTGATCCCGCTGCACCGGCCGGCGCAGCCGCTGGTCGCTGCCCTGCTCAGCGCGCTGCGGTCGAACGGACGACCTGGGGCTTCGCGCCAAAGCGCTTGACGATGCTGGCCTCGATGCCGGCAGCATCCAGCCCGCACAGGCTCATCAGCTTGGCCGGGTCGCCATGCTCGACGAACTCGTCCGGCAGGCCCAGCTGCAGCACCGGAATGGTGATGCCGGCAGCGTTCAGCGCCTCGGTCACCGCGCTGCCGGCGCCGCCCATCAGGCAGCCATCCTCGACGGTGACGAGGGCGTCATGCGTGCGCGCCAGTTCGGCCACCAACTCGGCGTCCAGCGGCTTCACGAAGCGCATGTTGGCCACCGTCGCATCCAGGCGCTCCGCGGCTTCCAGCACCGGATAGAGCAGCGTGCCAAAGGCCAGCACGGCGATGCGCTGCCCCGTGCTCCGGGACTCACGGCGCACCTCGCCCTTGCCCCAGGGCTGGGCCGTCATCTGCTTGACCGGCACGACACCGGCGCCCGCGCCGCGCGGGTAGCGCACCGTAACCGGCCCGTTGTGCATGAAGCCCGTGTACAGCGCCTGGCGGCATTCGTCTTCGTCAGCCGGCGTCAGCACGGCCATGTTGGGAATGCAGCGCGTGTAGGCGATGTCGTAGTTGCCGGCGTGCGTCGCACCGTCGGCGCCGACGAGGCCGGCGCGGTCCAGCGCGAACAGCACCGGCAGGTTCTGGATGGCCACGTCGTGGACCATCTGGTCGTAGGCGCGCTGCAGGAAGGTCGAGTAGATCGCGACGACCGGCTTGAGGCCTTCGCAGGCCAGGCCCGCGGCGAAGGTCACCGAGTGCTGCTCGGCAATGCCGACGTCGTGATAGCGCTGCGGGAAGCGCTTGTGGAACTCCACCATGCCCGAGCCCTCGCGCATGGCCGGCGTGATGCCCACCAGCCGCGCATCCGCCTCGGCCATGTCGCACAGCCAGTCGCCGAAGACCTGCGTGAATGTCGTCTTGGGCGGCGTGGCGGGCTTGACGAAGCCCACGGCGGGGTCGAACTTGCCGGAGGCGGCGTGGTACTTGACCGGGTCGGCCTCGGCCAGCTTGTAGCCGGCGCCCTTCTTCGTGACGATGTGCAGGAACTGCGGGCCGCGCTTGTCGCGCAGGTTCTCCAGCGTCGGGATCAGCGCGTCCAGGTCATGGCCGTCGATGGGGCCCACGTAGTTGAAGCCGAACTCCTCGAAGATCGTGCCCGGCACGACCATGCCCTTCGTGTGCTCCTCGAACTTGCGCGCGAACTCGTACAGCGGCGTGTTCTTCAGCACGCTCTTGGCGCCCTCACGCGCCGCGGCGTAGAAGCTGCCGCTCATCAGGCGGGCGAGGTATTTGTTCAGCGCGCCCACCGGCGGGCTGATCGACATGTCGTTGTCGTTCAGGATGACCAGCACATCACCCATCAGGCCGCCGTGCGCCACGCCGGCGTTGTTCAGCGCCTCGAAAGCCATGCCGGCCGTCATCGAGCCGTCGCCGATGATGGCCACGGCTTTGCGGTCCTCGCCCTTGATCTTGGCCGCCATGGCCATGCCGTGGGCGGCGGAGATGCTGGTGGACGAGTGGCCGGTGCCGAAGGTGTCGTACTCGCTCTCGTCGCGGCGCGGGAAGCCGCTGATGCCGCCCAGCTGGCGCAGCGAGCCCATGCGGTCGCGGCGGCCCGTCAACACCTTGTGCGGGTAGGTCTGGTGGCCCACGTCCCACACCAGCCGGTCCTCCGGCGTGTTGAAGACGTAGTGCAGCGCCACCGTCAGCTCGACGGTGCCCAGGTTGGAGCCGAGGTGGCCGCCGGTCTTGGAGACGCTCTCCAGCACGTAGGCGCGCAGTTCGTCGGCGACCTTCTTCAGGTCGGTGCGCGGCAGCCGGCGCAGATCGGCCGGGCTGTTGATGCCGTTCAGCAGCGTGTAGTCCATGGCGGCACCTTCTTGTTAGTTCACGCGTTCGACGACGGAGTCGGCCAGCAGGCTCAGGTGGCTGACGTCGGCCAGCCCGCTGGCGGCCAGCGCCGCCTTGGCCTCGGCGCGCAACGCCTGGGCCAGCGCCCGCGCAGGATCCAGGCCCAGCACGCTGACGTAGGTGGGCTTGTTGGCGTCCTGGTCCTTGCCGGCGGTCTTGCCCAGCACCGACGAGTCCTGCGTCACGTCGAGGATGTCATCGACGACCTGGAAGGCCAGGCCCAGCGCGGCGCCGTAGTCCGACAGCGCCTTCGTGGCCGCTGCCGACGCCGGCCCGCAGGCCGCGCCCATCATGACGCTGGCCTGCAGCAGCACGCCGGTCTTGCGACGGTGCATGTCGCGCAGCGTGCATTCGTCCAGGGTCTTTCCGATGCTGGCCAGGTCGATGGCCTGGCCGCCGGCCATGCCGTCGTAGCCCGACGAGCGGGCCAGCAGCGCGCACAGCCGCGCCTGCAGCGCCGGGGCGATGCCCTCATCAGGCGTCAGCACGTCGAAGGCCAGCGCCTGCATCGCGTCACCGGCCAGCATGGCCTGGGCTTCGCCGAAGGCCACGTGGGTGGTGGGCTTGCCGCGGCGCATCACGTCGTTGTCCATGCAGGGCATGTCGTCATGCACCAGCGAGTACGCATGGATCAGCTCGACGGCACAGGCCGCGCGCATCGCCGCAAACGCATCACCGTTCACGGCCGCGCAACTGGCCAGCACCAGCAGCGGGCGCAGCCGCTTGCCGCCACCCAGCACGGCGTAGCGCATCGTCTCCCCCAGCCCGGCCGGCGCGGTGGCCGGCACGAGCGCATCGAGGGCCGTCTCGAAAGCGGTCAGCGACGTGTCGACCCAGTGGTCAAAGTCCTTTGCATCCATGGTTCAGGAGCCCTCCCAGGCCTTCAGCTCGGCGCCGTCCAGCAGCTTGACCTGCTGCTCCACGGCCTGCAGCCGGCCACGGCACAGGGCCAGCAGCTCGGCGCCACGCTTGTAGGCTTGAAGGAGCTGGTCCAGCGGCAGTTGCTGGCCCTCCATCGCCGCCACCAGGCGCTCCAGCTCGTCGAGCGCCTGCTCGTAGCTGGTTTCACTGCCGTCTGCGGCGGCGGCCTTGGCACGGGAGGAGGACTTGGTCGTCATTTCAAAACGCGAAACGGCCAATTGTAGTCAGCGGGGTCCGGCATTCCCGCGCAAGCCGCACCCGCTGTAGCCCGGGCCCGACGCGCTGGGTAGAATCCCGACCCTTTCCCCGCGGACGCGCACACGCGCGCCCGACTCCCCAACCCTTAGCAACCTGGCCGACTCGGCACCGCCGAGATGCGCCGGAGGGACGCAGCACCCCTACCCGCCTGAAAGACCCGCCTGGATCATGTCCGACCTGAGCCTCCCCGTCTCGGCGCTCCAACGCAGCCAGACCCAGCTCCCGGTGAGCGCCTACTTCGACCCCGATCTGTTCCAGCGCGAGCTGGCAGGCATCTTCCAGCGAGGGCCCCGCTATGTCGGCCATGCACTGGCCGTCCCTGAAATCGGGGACCACTACGCGCTGCCACAGGAGGGCGAAGGCCGGGCGCTGGTGCGGTCATTCCAGGGGATCGAGCTGATTTCCAACGTCTGCCGGCATCGCCAGGCCGTCATGCTGCGCGGGCGCGGCAACACGAAGTCCAACATCGTGTGCCCGCTGCACCGCTGGACATATTCACATCAGGGCGAGCTGATCGGCGCGCCGCACTTCGACCACGACCCCTGCCTCAACCTGAACAACTACAAGCTTCGGGAATGGAACGGCCTGCTGTTCGAGGACAACGGCCATGACGTCGCCGCCGAGCTGGCCCGGCTCGGGCCGCGCGCGCAGCTGGACTTCTCCGGCTTCGTGCTCGACAAGGTGCAGGTCCACGAGTGCAACTACAACTGGAAGACCTTCATCGAGGTCTATCTGGAGGACTAC
>JAYSCT010000058.1:0-29129 GCA_041914785.1 Roseateles sp. | reverse complement strand
GCTTGTACATGCCGGGGCCGAACACGTCGGCCACCTTGCCTTCGTTGACGAACACGGCCATCTGCGACTCGCGCACGGTCAGCGAGCCGCCGTACTGGATTTCCATGTCCGCGATGGGGAAGCGCCAGGCCAGCGTGCCGTCGCCCTCCTCGGTCCACTGGATGATGTCTATGAACTGTTTCTTGATGAAGCTCATCAGGCCCATGGTGTGTTCCCCTCTCAAGGCAATGCGGCCGTCTGCCGCGGGGCGCAGTATCCAACAGCCGTGCGATGGCCGAAGTGAAATTGGATGGCTGGGCCGCTGGCGCGCATGAATGGACCATGGTGACACATGAGGCCGCAAAATAGAGCCCATGCAGCCCCCTAGCCAGCCCCGCAGCGTCAGCATCCAGACCCAGGATTTCGACCTTTCCGCCGAAGCGGCCCGGCTCCGCGAGAGCGACGGCGGCGTGGGTGCCGTGGTGGCCTTTGTCGGCACCGTTCGTGATGCCGCCGATGGCCGGCCGGTCGAGCTGATGGAGCTGGAGCACTACCCCGGCATGACCGAGCAGGCCATTGCCGGCATGATCGACGCGGCCTTCCAGCGCTTCGAGATCCGCGGTGCCCGGGTGGTCCACCGGGTCGGGGCGCTCGGCCCGCGCGAGCAGATCGTGGGGGTTTGGGTGTCTTCCCGACACCGCGGCCAGGCCTTCCAGGCCTGCGAATTCCTGATGGACTACCTGAAGACCCAGGCGCCCTTCTGGAAGAAGGAGCACGGGCCGGACGGCGCAGCATGGGTGGACGCCCGGGAGGCTGACGATGCCGCACTGGCGCGGTGGGGCATCGCCTCGGGGAACCTGCAGGCATGAGCGCCCTGGTGCATGGGCTGGCGGTGGCCGGCGGTGCGGCGGCAGGCGCCCTGGTGCGCTGGCGGGCTGGCGTTGCCTTCAACACACTGTGGCTCGGGTTCCCGCTGGGCACGCTGCTGGTCAATGTGCTCGGCGGCCTCGCCATCGGCATGGCCCTGGAATGGTTCGGCCGCCAGCCTGATGAGGTCCTGAAGCTGCTCCTGGTCACGGGTTTCCTGGGTGGGCTGACCACGTTCTCCGCCTTTTCGGGCGAGTCGCTGTCGCTCTTGCAGCGCGGCCAGGCGCTGATGGCGCTGGCCCATGCGGCGGCCCATGTGCTGGGGTCCCTGGCCGCCGCTGCCCTGGGCATGCAGCTGATGCGCTTGATGCTGGACAAAGCCTGAAGCCCGCTGCCCCCTTGAAATGGGGCACATGAGCGCCACTTGCTCGCGAACCGGAGGAAATTCCCCATGCGAGTCGATAAATTCACCACCCGTTTCCAGGAAGCGCTGGCCGAGGCCTCCAGCCTCGCGGTCACGCGCGACAACCCGTACATCGAACCTGTGCACCTGCTGTCGGCCATGCTGCAGCAGGAAGACGGTCCGCGCGCATTGCTGGAGCGCGCCGGCGTCAAGGTGCCCGCGCTGAAGACGTCGCTCGACAGCCTGATCGCCGGCCTGCCGCAGGTGCAGGGCGAAGGGCAGCAGGTCGGCCCGGGTCGTGACCTGGTCAGCCTGCTTCAGGCCGCCGAAAAGGAAGCCTCCAAGCGCGGCGACCACTACATTGCCAGCGAGATGTTCCTGCTGGCGCTGGCCGACGCCAAGACCGACCTGGCCGGCGTGGTGCGCGGCCATGGCCTGACGCGCAAGGCCCTGGAGACCGCGGTCGAGGCGGTGCGCGGCGGCCAGAAGGTCGACAACCAGGAGGCCGAAGGCCAGCGCGAGGCACTGAAGAAGTACACACTGGACCTGACCGAGCGGGCCCGCCAGGGCAAGCTCGACCCGGTGATCGGCCGTGACGACGAGATCCGTCGCGCCATCCAGGTGCTGCAGCGTCGCAGCAAGAACAACCCCGTGCTGATCGGCGAGCCCGGCGTGGGCAAGACCGCCATCGTCGAGGGCCTGGCCCAGCGCATCGTGAACGGCGAGGTGCCGGAGTCGCTCAAGGACAAGCGCGTGCTGGTGCTGGACATGGCGGGCCTGCTGGCCGGCGCCAAGTTCCGCGGCGAGTTCGAGGAGCGGCTCAAGGCCGTGCTGAAGGAAGTGGCCCTGGACGAAGGCCGCATCATTCTCTTCATCGATGAGATCCACACCATGGTGGGCGCGGGCAAGGCGGAGGGCGCGATCGACGCCGGCAACATGCTGAAGCCCGCCCTGGCACGCGGCGAGTTGCACTGCATCGGCGCCACCACGCTGGACGAGTACCGCAAGTACGTCGAAAAAGATGCCGCATTGGAGCGCCGCTTCCAGAAGGTGCTGGTGGACGAACCCACGGTCGAGGCCACCATTGCCATCCTGCGCGGGCTGCAGGAGAAGTACGAGGTGCACCACGGCGTGGAGATCACCGACCCGGCCATCGTGGCCGCGGCCGAGCTGAGCCACCGCTACATCACCGACCGCTTCCTGCCCGACAAGGCCATCGACCTGATCGACGAGGCCGCGGCCAAGATCAAGATCGAGATCGACTCCAAGCCCGAGGCGATGGACCGGCTGGACCGCCGCATGATCCAGCTGAAGATCGAGCGCGAGGCGGTGCGCAAGGAGAAGGACGAGGGCTCGCAGAAGCGCTTCGCGCTGATCGAGGAAGAGCTGCTGAAGCTGCAGCGCGAGTACGACGACCTGGAAGAGATCTGGACCGCCGAGAAGGCGCAGGCGCAGGGCTCGGCGCACGTGAAGGAAGAGATCGACCGCATCCGCCAGCAGATCGAGGAACTCAAGCGCAAGGGCGACTTCAACAAGGTCGCCGAGCTGCAGTACGGCAAGCTGCCGGGGCTGGAGAAGCAGCTCAAGGAAGCGCAGGACAAGGAAGCCAGCAAGGTGGGCGGCAACAAGCCGCAGCTGCTGCGCACGCTGGTGGGCGCCGAGGAGATCGCCGAGGTCGTGGCCCGTGCCACGGGCATCCCGGTGTCCAAGCTGATGCAGGGCGAGCGCGAGAAGCTGCTGCAGATGGAAGCCAAGCTGCACGAGCGCGTGGTGGGCCAGGACGAGGCCATCCAGGCCGTGTCCGATGCCATCCGCCGTTCACGTGCAGGCCTGTCCGACCCGAACCGGCCGCTGGGCAGCTTCCTGTTCCTGGGCCCCACGGGCGTCGGCAAGACCGAGCTGTGCAAGGCGCTCGCGGGCTTCCTGTTCGACAGCGAAGACCACATGGTGCGCATCGACATGAGCGAGTTCATGGAGAAGCACTCGGTCAGCCGCCTGATCGGCGCGCCTCCCGGCTACGTGGGCTACGAGGAAGGCGGCACGCTGACCGAAGCCGTGCGGCGCAAGCCTTACTCGGTGCTGCTGCTGGACGAGGTCGAGAAGGCGCACCCGGACGTGTTCAACGTGCTGCTGCAGGTGCTGGACGATGGGCGGCTCACCGACGGCCAGGGCCGCACGGTGGACTTCAAGAACACGGTCATCGTGATGACGTCCAACCTCGGCAGCCAGCACATCATGACGCTGGCGGGGCAGGGCGAGGACGTCATCCGCGACGCGGTGTGGGGCGAGGTCAAGAGCCATTTCCGGCCCGAGTTCCTGAACCGCATCGACGAGACCGTCATCTTCCATGCGCTGGGGGCCGAGAACATCAAGGCCATCGCGAAGATCCAGCTGCGCCAGCTGGAGGCACGGCTGGACAAGCTGGAGATGAAGCTGGACGTGTCCGAGGCGGCGCTGGACGAGATCGCCAAGGTCGGCTTCGACCCGGTGTTCGGCGCCCGGCCGCTGAAGCGGGCCATCCAGCAGCGCATCGAGAACCCGCTGTCCAAGCTGATCCTGGAAGGCAAATTCGGCCCGAAGGACGTGATTCCGGTGACCGTGGCCGGCGGGGAGTTCTCGTTCGGCCGGGTCGTGCACTGAGCCGCATCGTGCCCTGAGCCGCGCCTGAACGGGGCGCGGCCCCTTGGCCGCCTTTCCGACATGGGAGAGGCGGCTTTTTTGTGCTCGTATGTAGAATGCGAATCGTTCCCATTTGCATTCTCATGAAACCTATGCATTCCACCCGCCGGGACGCTCAGGCGTCGTCGAGCCACCGCTTTCACCCCGCGCTGAAGCTGTGGGGCTGGCCCGTCGCGCTGGGGCTGCTGAGCGCCAGCGGGCTGCTGTCGGCGCTGGTGTCCGACGACTGGGGCGACGCCTGGTCGTGGGTCGCGCTGGGCGTGCCGCTGCTGGTCATGGCCTGGTGCGCGTGGCGCCGCTGACGTTCGCCTTCCTCTCTCCCTCCTGTCTCCCTTCCCATGAACAACCACCACTTCCTGCTGACCGCCTGCGCGCTGGCCGCTGCCGCGACGCTGGCGCCGGCCCAAGCCCAGTCGCAGAGCGACGCCGTCCAGCCCGCCGCGGCGAGCACCAGCCTGCAGACCGTCACCATCACCGGCAAGCGCGCCCACCGCGTCTCCAAGGGCGCGACCGGCCTGGCGATGGAGATCAAGGACACGCCGCAGACCATCAGCACCCTCGACAAGGAAGACATCACCAACTTCGGCGTCAGCGGCAGCAACGAGGCGCTGGCGCTGGCGACCGGCATCAACGTCGAGCAGTACGAGACCAACCGCGCGACCTTCAACGCCCGGGGCTTCGAGATCCAGCTGACGCAGCTGGACGGCCTGGGCATGAGCAACTCCTGGGGCACCGTGGTGGGCCGCGAGGACACCTTCCTGTTCGAGAAGATCGAGCTGATCCGCGGCGCCAACGGCCTGCTGACCGGCGTGGGCAATGCGTCCGGCACCATCAACTACGTGCGCAAGCGCCCCACCAACCAGGACGGCGGCGAGGTCGAGGTCACGTTCGGCTCGTGGAACAGGAAGCGCGCCGCGCTGGACTACAACAAGGTGCTGACGGCCGACGGCGCCTGGGCCGGCCGCCTCATCGTCGCGACGGAGGACAAGGACTCCTACCTGCGCGGCCTGAAGGACCGGCGCACGACCGTCTACGGCGTCGTCGACGGCCAGATCGGCGACCACGGCGTGCTGACGGTGGGCGTCACCGCCGTCGACGGCCAGCAGGACTCGCCGATGTGGGGCTCGCTGACGCTGCTGCGCACGGACGGCACGCAGGCCGACTACCCGGTGGGCACGTCCACGTCGCAGCAGTGGACGTACTGGGACACCAAGGCCTACAGCGGCTTCGTCGAATACGCGCACAAGCTGGGTGCCGACTGGGAGGCCAAGGCCACCTACCACTACCGCCACAGCAACGAGTGGACCGCGCTGCTGTATGCCTTCGGCGCGCTGAAGCCCGACAACACCGGCCTGGTTGGCTGGCCCTACCGCAGCGTGGGCAGCACCGACAACCACGTGCTGGACGCCAACGTCAGCGGCACGTTCAGCGCCTGGGGCCGCAGGCACAGCCTGGTGGTCGGCGTGAACCGCTCCAACGAGAAGACCGCGACCGACACCTACCTGCTGGCACCCACCTGCGCCGACACGCCCGCGATGCTGCCGCTGCCGGCCACGCCCTACGGCGACGGCGTGGTGGCCGAGCCCAACTGGGGCCCGCGCACGGCCTGCAACAGCGGGGAGCAGTCGCTGACGCGCCTGTACGCCGCGGCGCGGCTGGCGTTGACCGACTCGCTGAAGCTGGTTGCCGGCGTCAATGCGATGCGCCATGTGCGCGGCGGCCAGTCGCGCTACGGCAGCGGCGGCCAGCTGCTGGACCCGAAGACCGAGAAGGTCAGCCCCTACGTCGGCGTCACCTACGACATCACGCCGGACCTGCTGGCCTATGTGTCGTACTCGGACATCTTCCTGCCGCAGGAGCAGGCCGACGTGAAGGGCAACCTGCTGGCGCCGGTGAAGGGCATCAACACCGAGGCCGGCGTGAAGGCCGAGTGGCTGAACAAGGCGCTGCTGACCACGTTCGCCGTCTTCACGGCGAAGCAGGAAGGCCTGGCGACCTATGGTGGCATGACCGCAGGCGGCCAGTCCTGGTACCTGCCGATGGACGTGAAGTCGCGCGGCTTCGAGGCCGAGGCCACCGGCCGCGTGGGCAAGGACGCCAAGCTCACGCTGGGCTACACGCACCTGAAGCTGACCGGCCCGGACGGCAACGACATCTACGAATGGGTGCCGCGCCGCACGCTGAACGCGACGCTGTCGGGCCGCGTGCCGGCGCTGCCTGCGCTGAACCTCGGCGTGAACGCGCGCTGGCAGTCGGATGTCCACAAGGTCGGCAGCGCCCGGCAGGACGGTTACGTGCTGGCCAACGCCTTTGCCGCCTACGACCTGACCGACCGCACGACGCTGCGCCTGAACGTCAACAACCTGTTCGACAAGAAGTACATCGGCGGCCTGGCCTACGGTGCGATCTACGGCGCCCCGCGCAACGTGGCCGTGACGCTGGGCTACAAGCTCTGAGCCCGCCATGAGCCTGAACACGCGCACCCTCCGGGTCTGGACCTGGCTGCACAAGTGGAGCAGCCTGGTCTGCACCGTCTTCATGCTGCTGCTGTGCCTGACCGGCCTGCCGCTGATCTTCCACCATGAAATCGGCCACCTGCTGGGCACCGAGATCGAGGCGCCGGTGCTGCCCGCCGCGCAGGACCGGCTGCGTGCGCCGGCCGACGACGTGATGGCCGCGGCGCGGGCGCGCTACCCGGACCGCATCGTGCAGTTCATGGGCAAGTCCGACGACGACGACCGCCTGTGGTGGACCACACTGACGCCCACGCCCGAGCCGACCGCGGACTACAAGTCGGTGACGGTGGACGGCCGCACGGCGCAGGTGGTCGGCGAGTACCAGGTCGGCGAGGGCTTCATGGACCTGATGTTCCGCCTGCACGTCGACCTGTTCGCCGGGCTGCCGGGCAAGCTGTTCATCGGCTTCATGGGCCTGCTGCTGCTGGTGGCGCTGGTGTCGGGCGTGGTGCTGTACGCGCCGTTCATGCGCAAGCTGGACTTTGGCACCGTGCGCCGCGAGCGCTCCACGCGCACGCGCTGGCTGGACCTGCACAACCTGATCGGCATCGTCACGCTGGTGTGGTGCTTCGTCGTCGGCGCCACCGGCATGATCAACACCTGGGCCGACCTGCTGATCAAGCACTGGCAGAACGAGCATGTCAGCGAGCTGGTCAGGCCCTACCAGGGACAGCCGCTGGTGCCCGAGGCCGAGCGCGCGCCGCTGCAGCGCGCGCTGGAGGCGGCGCAGGCGGCGGCGCCGGGCAAGCAACTGTTCTTCGTCGCCTTCCCCGGCACGTCGTTCTCCAGCCCGCATCACATCACGTTCTTCATGCGGGGCGACACGCCGCTGACGTCCAAGCTGCTGATCCCGGTGCTGGTGGACGCGCGCACCGCGCAGGTCACGAACGCGCCGGAGATGCCCTGGTACCTGGACGCGCTGCTGATCTCGCAGCCGCTGCACTTTGGCGACTACGGCGGCATGCCGATGAAGATCCTCTGGGCGCTGCTGGACATCGCCACCATCGTCGTGCTGGGCAGCGGCCTGTATCTGTGGCTGAAGAAGCGCGCGCCGGCCAGGTCACCAGCGCGAGCGGTGGTCCTCGGTCACGCCGAGCAGGCCGTCGACACGCCGCGCTAGCGCCTGCGGGCTGGCCCGCACGCTGCCGGAGAACGTGCCCACCGGCTGCACGTAGCGGCTGGCCGCAAGGCCGAGGTTCTTGTCGGCCGACCGGGCGCCCTCGGGCGTGAAGACGAGGTCCAGCAGGCCGTCGTCGGTGCGCACGCGCCAGGTGCTCAGCGGGCGCGCGGCGTCGAAGTCGAAGTGCGCCGCGCCCAGCGGCGTGGGCCGGCCGTCCAGCCACAGCACGTTCTCGTGGTGGCCGAAGTAGCCCTGCTGCAGGTTGAAGCCGACGCCCGGCCCGTGCGCGCTGGCCCAGCGCCAGGCGGTGTCGCGCGCCAGCAGGCCGTTGGACGCGTCGACCGCGCCCCAGGCGCTGTCCAGCGCAAAGCGGTGGCCGCCGGCCTCGGCGTGGCCGCGCACGGGCAGGGCGCTGGTCTTCTGCGTCGCATGCGCCAGGCCGCCGGCGATGGGGCCGATGGCCAGCAGCGGCGGCGCCATGGCGGCGAGGTCCAGCTCGGCGTCTATGCGCAGCGCGCGCGTGGCGACCTGCAGCCGCAGCCGCCCGCCCGCCTCGCGCAGCGACAGCCGCGCGCCGGGGCCGCGGAACCACGTGTCGGCTCCGGCCAGCGGCGCGTCGCCCACCCGGGCCTGCAGGCCGGGCAGGCCGTCCTGGCTCCAGTCGGCCCGCAGCGTGCGGGCCTGGCGGTCGAACAGGTAGGCGAAGGCGCTGGCCGCCCAGCCGACATCGACGATGGCCACGCCGATGAACACGGCGTCGTTGCCGAGGCCCACGTAGTGCCAGCGCTTGTGATGCAGCCGCCGCCACAGCCAGCCCGGGCGCGGCTTCAGCGCCGACCAGTCGATGGCCGGGATGCAGCCGGTGTAGCGGCCGTGGGCGGGGGCGCCGTCGATGACGACGGTGTCGGGAGCAGGAGTCATCTTGCGTGCTGCCGGCGCCATTGCAACGGCGCCTGGCCGGTCCATTGCCGGAAGGCGCGCGTGAAGGCGCTTTGTTCGGAATAGCCCAGCAGCAGCGCCACCTCGGCCAGCTCCACGCTGGCGTCGCGCAGATAGGCCTCGGCGAGCTGCTGGCGGGTCTGGCCCAGCAGCGTCTGGAAGCTGATGCCCTGTTCGGCGAGGCGGCGCTGCAGGCTGCGCGGGCTCATCTGCAGGCTGTCGGCCAGGTCGGCCAGCTGCGTGCGGCCGCCGCGGATCAGCCCCACCAGCGCCTGGCGCCACACGGCCACCGGCCCGGTCACGGCCGCCACCTCCTGCAGCAGGCTTTCGGCCTGCGCGTCCAGCAGCGCCAGCAGCGCGGCATCGGCGCCACGCAACGGCAGCGCGAGGTCGCTCGCCGCCAGCACGACGCGCGTGCTGGGCTGGCCGAAGCGCACGGGGCTGCCGAAGAAGTCTTCATAGGGCCGCACGTCGGCCGGCCGCGGGTTGACGAAGTCCACCGCCAGCGCGCGCACCGGCCGGCCGGTGAACTCGCGCGTCAGCTGCATCAGCGCGGCGATGGCGGTCTCGTCCACCAGCGCGCCGGGCCGGCCGCGCTCCACGCCCCATTCGATGCACAGGCCCTCGGCGCAGGGGCGCACCTGGGCCAGGTTGACGTCGTAGATCGCGCGATGGTGGCGCTCCAGCCGCTGCAGCGCCTCGGCCAGCGTGCCAGAGGCCAGCGCCGCGAAGCCGACGATGCCGAAGTGCCGCGGCGCGATGCCGCGCGCCAGCCGCAGCGTGAACGTGGCCTTGGGCCCGGGGTCCAGCTCGCGCGCCCGCTGCAGCAGCGCCTGCCAGCGCTTCAGCGCAACGAAACGCTCGGTCGGTGCCGGCGGCTCGCCCAGGTCGGCGGCACGGCCCAGCGCCGCCAGGTGCTCGAAGAGCAGCTGGACATAGCTGGCGGCAACGCGGGTGTCATCCATGGGGCCGAAATCATCCCGCGGCGGTGCGCGGGCGCCGCTGCGGGATCACCCCAGGCCTGGCGCGATCCGTCAAAAACTCGGGGTTTGCCGTCAAGAAGCCGCGGCGGTTTGGCGCCAACATCGCGGCATGGACTGGCTGCTCGACCTCTACCAACGCCATTTCGACTGGCGCGACCTGACGCTGGTCATCCTGTCGCCGATCTTCATGATCGCCATCGCCAGCGAGGCCTGGCGCTTTCGCAAGACCGGCGTGTTCGACCTGTGGGACAGCTTCGACAGCCTGAACAGCGGCGGCAGCTACCTCGTCACCGACCTGGTGCTGCTGACGGTGCTGGTGCTGCCGGCCATGGGCTGGGTGTACGACCACCGGCTGTTCACCGTCGACGTGACGCCGCTGCGCTTTGTCGGCCTGTTCCTGCTCGTTGAGTTTCTCTATTACTGGTTCCACCGCGGCAGCCACCGCATCCGCTGGTTCTGGTGCGCGCATGTCGTGCACCACGGCTCCGAGAAGATGAACTTCGGCACCGCGCTGCGGCAGAGCTGGTTCTACCCCGTCGCCGGCAACTGGCTGTTCTACCTGCCGGCCGTGTTCCTCGGCTTCGAGCCGCGCTGGGTGCTGTTCGCGCTGTCGCTGAACCTGGGCTACCAGTTCTTCGTGCACACAAGCTGGGTGGGCAAGATGCCGGCGTGGTTCGAGTTCATCTTCAACACGCCGTCGCACCACCGCGCCCACCACGGCCGCAACCCGCAGTACATCGACAAGAACTTCGGCGGCATGCTGATCGTGTTCGACCGCCTGTTCGGCACCTTCGAGCCCGAGGACGCGCCGGTGGACTACGGCCTGGAGCACCCGTTCTACACGCACAACCTGTTCTGGCTGAACGCGCACGAGTGGCGGTCCATGTTCCGCGACATGGCGCACGAGAAGACCTGGGGCCTGCGGCTGGCCCACCTGTGGAAGCCGCCGGAATGGCGGCGGCATTCCAACGGCTTCAGGGAGTGATGCGGGCTGCAGGTGGCGCCTGAAGTCCGGCCGGCGCCCGGGCGGCTGACATGCCGGCGCTCGGCACAGGCTGGGCGCTGCACAGTCAGCGTGCGCGAAACGGCCACCCTGCCATCGCCGCGGCCGATGCGGCGCTGCAGGACAATGCCCGGCCATGACTGCTGCTTCCCCGCACGACGCCCCCGTCGTCATCATCGGCGCCGGCCTGGCCGGCCTGACCGTGGCCCTGCATCTGGCTGATACCGTGCCCGTCGTCGTGCTGGCCAAGCGCGAGCTGACCGAGGCCGCCACCGCCTGGGCGCAGGGCGGCATCGTCGGCGTGCTGGGCAGCGACGATTCCATCGACAGCCATGTGCGCGACACGCAGGACGCCGGCGCCGGCCTCGTCGACGAAGGCACGGCCCGCTTCATCGCCGAGCGCAGCGCTGCGGCCGTGGGCTGGCTGGTGGCGCAGGGCGTGCCGTTCACTCCCGACGACACCGGACCGATGGGCCTGCACCTGACGCGCGAGGGCGGCCACGCGGTGCGTCGCATCGCCCACGCGGCCGACGCCACCGGCAGGGCCATCCACGACCAGCTGCTGGCCGTGGCGCGCCGCCATCCCAACATCCGGCTGCTGGAGCGCTGGATGGCGCTGGACCTCATCACGTCGCGCCATGTGCAGCGCGACGAGCCGCCGCGCGTCTACGGCGTCTATGCGCTGGACATCGACACCCAGCGCGTCGAGACGCTGGCCGCGCGCGCCGTCGTGCTGGCCACCGGCGGCGCCGGCAAGGTCTACCGCTACACGACCAACCCCGACACGTCGACGGGCGACGGCATCGCGATGGCCTGGCGGGCCGGCTGCCGCGTCGCGAACATGGAGTTCATCCAGTTCCACCCGACCTGCCTGTACCACCCGCAGGAGCGCAGCTTCCTCATCACGGAAGCCTTGCGAGGCGAGGGCGGCCACCTGAAGTTGCCCGACGGCACGCGCTTCATGGCCGCGCACGACGAGCGCATGGAGCTGGCGCCGCGCGACATCGTCGCCCGCGCCATCGACTTCGAGATGAAGAAGCACGGCCTGGACCACGTGTGGCTGGACGCCACGCACCTGGGCGAGGCCTTCCTCATCGAGCATTTCCCCACCATCCACGCGCGCTGCCTGAAGCTGGGCATCGACATCGCGAAGCAGCCCATCCCCGTCGTGCCGGCCGTGCACTTCACCTGCGGCGGCGCGGTGACGGACCTGGCCGGCCGCTGCGACCTGCCGGGCCTGTACGCCGTGGGCGAGACCGGCTACACGGGCCTGCACGGCGCCAACCGGCTGGCCAGCAACTCGCTGCTGGAATGCGTGGTGCTGGGGCAGACCTGCGCCGGGGACATCCTCGCGCAGCCGGTGCAGCCTGCCGCGCCGCTGCCGGCCTGGGACGAGAGCCAGGTCGAGAACGCCGACGAGCAGGTCGTCATCGCCCACAACTGGGACGAGCTGCGCCTGCTGATGTGGAACTACGTCGGCATCGTGCGCACCACCAAGCGGCTGGAGCGCGCGCTGCACCGCATCGAGCTGCTGCGCGGCGAGATCGACGACTACTACGGGTCGTTCCGCGTCACGCGCGACCTGCTGGAGCTGCGCAACCTCGTCGACTGCGCGGAACTCATCGTCCGCTCGGCGCTGATGCGCCACGAGAGCCGCGGCCTGCACTACAGCCGCGACTACCCGCAGACGCTGCCGGTGAGCTTCCCCACCGTCCTCATCAGCGAGCGGAGGAGGCGGTGAGGCCCGTGCGTCGGCCGCTGCTTGGCATCGTCACGCTGCTGGTGGCCGCGCAGGCTCATGCGGCCGACGTCTGCAGGTGGACCGATGAGAACGGCCGCGCGCAGTTCGGAGACTGCCGGTTGGCGCCGGCCAGGGGAGCCCGGGTCGATGCGCGACCCGCGGCGGGCGACGCGCCAGCGCCCGTCGTGCGCAGTGCCGCGCCGGCCGCACGCGCGGTGCCGGCGTCGGCGCCGGTTGTTCGCAAGGGCAGCCGCTTCCCGCCCGCCGGCACGCCGGGCCCCGCGGGCTGGACCTCCACCTGCGAGAAGCTGGCCCACCGCATCATGGACCTGCCCCGCGGGACGCCCTACCAGTCCGAGGCGGATCAGATCCTGCAGGGTTGCCCCGGCATCACCTACCACTGCGAATTCAGCTACCAGCAGCCCGAGACGAACCGCTGCGGGCCCATCGTGCGCGAGCGCGGGCTGTCGATGATCAACAGCGAGTACGTCGGCGTTCCCGACGGTGCGAAGCTGCCCACGTACAAGGACGTGCAGGCGCGTTGAGCCTCATGCGGCGTCATCGCCGGGTTCGCTGGCCGGCCGCCCGCGCTTGGGTGCCGGGCTGCTGGCCGGCTTGATGCCGCGCCGGGCCAGTGCGTCGCGCAGCAGGTACTCGATCTGCGCGTTGGCCGAGCGCAGCTCCTGCGCGGCCAGGCGCTCGATCTGCGCCCACAGCGCCGGGTCCAGCCGCAGCGCGAAGCTCTTTTTGTCGGGGCTGGCCATGTCTCGGCCTCAGCCCGCCGCCAGGCGGTCGCGCAGCAGCTGCGCCAGCCGCTGCGGGTCCCGCGTGCCCAGCCGCAGCCGCCGGCCGTCGCGCAGCGTCAGCCGCACGGCCTGCGTGCCGCTGCTGTTGTAGAGCATGCCTTCGCCCGTCGTGCGGATGCCCCAGCCCTCGACCCAGGAACTGCGCGCCGGCTCGACGGTGACGATGTCGTCCAGCTCCACCCGCCAGCGCGGCCAGCCCAGCCAGCCGTAGTGCCAGCGCAGGCTGTCGCCACGCAGCTCGGTCACGAGGCGGCCCAGCAGCAGCGGGATGAGTGCGCAGGTCGCCGACGCGAGAACGACACCCGCCGACGGCGAGGGCCCGGAGGTGGCGACGGAATCGTGGATCTTGAGGATGAACAACCCGGTGCCGGCGAGGATGGGAAACAGCAGCCACATCGGCTGGCTCTCGCGCCACACCAGTTCGTCGTTGCGCGAGGTGCGGCGGCGCACCGGGTGCGGCGAGGCCACCGGCTCGCGGCGGCCGAAGTGCCGCATGAAAGCCAGCATCCAGGCCAGGAAGGCCAGGCCCAGCGCCACGCCGCCGGCGATCCACACGGCGTCCGGCACCTGCGGCCAGCCGGGGTGGGCCCGCAGCAGCACATGGCCGTGCACGCCGGCGCACAGCAGCGCCAGGCCCAGGCTCAGCACCGCCAGTCGCTCGTCCAGCTGCGCCAGCGTCTGCTCGCGCCGCTCCGGTGCCAGCCAGTAGTCCTTGTTGGGCATGTTCAACAGGGCCGGCGCATGGCGCGCCAGCAGCAGCGAGCCGCGGATGGCCAGCCACGGCAGCAGCACCGCGGTGCCCAGCATCAGCGCCAGGTACTGGTGGCGCGGCAGCGCCTCGCGCGGCGCGCCCACCAGCTCGGGCAGCCAGGGCCAGGTGGCCAGCATGAAGGCCAGCAGCGCCAGCCAGGCCAGGTCGACGACGCGTCGCATGGCCCGTTCCTCAGCTATAGAGCGTGCCGGTGTTGACGATGGGCTGGGTCTCCTTGTCGGAGCACAGCACCACCAACAGGTTGGACACCATGGCCGCCTTGCGCTCGTCGTCCAGCACGACGATCTCGCGCTCCGACAGGCCATGCAGCGCTTCCTCCACCATCGTCACCGCGCCCTGCACGATCTTCTTGCGCGCGCTGATGATGGCCTCGGCCTGCTGGCGGCGCAGCATCACCTGCGCGATCTCGGGCGCGTAGGCGAGGTGGGTGATCTTGGCGTCCAGCACCGTCACGCCGGCCTGCGCGCAGCGCTCCATCAGCTCGGCGATCAGCGCCTTGACGACCTCGTTCTGGCCGGCGCGCAGCGTCGTCTCGTCGGGGGCCAGGTCTTCACCCTCGTCGTAGGCGAACTGCGTGGCCAAGTGGCGGATGGCCGTCTCGGCCTGGATGCCCACGTAGGTCTCGAAGTCGTCCACCTCGAACACCGCCTTGGCCGTGTCCTGCACGCGCCAGACGACGGCGGCGCTGATCTCGATGGGGTTGCCGCGCTTGTCGTTGACCTTGATGGCCGGCGCGTTCAGGTTGCGCGCGCGCAGCGAGATGCGGCGCTTGACCGTCAGCGGGTTGGCCCAGCGCAGGCCTTCGGTGCGGTCGGTGCCGACGTAGCGGCCGAACAGCGTCAGGATGCGCGCCTCGTTGGGCTGCTGCATGTACATGCCGGCCAGCACCAGGATGCCGCCCACGAGGATGGGCACGCCCGCCAGCGCGAACCACGGCTGCCCCTGGATGGCCATCGCCATGACGGCGAGGCTGCCGGCAATGAGGGCCAGCCCGGCCAGCAGCCCCGCGTAGCCGTTGGCCGTGGTGGCGCTGATCTCTTGCCGTTGTCCATCCTTGTGCATCATGAATCTCCCGTAAAAGTGATATCACTTTAATTGCATATTTGGACGTTGCCAAGGGGTGCGGACGTAAAAAAGCCCGCGGGCCGCGGGCTTGTCGGAGAGGGGCGGGGCGCCTATTTGCGCGCTCGTAGCGCGGTGCGCGCCTGCACGAAGTTGAAGGCATACGACACCGCTTCGCTGATCGCGTTGTCGATCTCCAGCCGCTCGTGCTCGGTCAGGTAGAAGCTGAAGTCCACCTCGTGGCGGATGTAGCGCGGCGGCAGGCGGTTCAGCGCCACGCAGGCCACGTCGCACAGCAGGTCGTTGCTGTCGGCGAGGTCGGGAAAGTCGGCGGCGGCGTCCACCACCGCGGCGAAGACTTCGCGCTCGTGATGGTTGTAGAGGGAGCTGAAATCGGCGGGCATGAAGGGCCTCCTCGCGGGAATGTGGGCGGTCGTGGGATGCCCGGATTTATAGCCTGATCAGGCCGCGCCGATGCCCGGCGTCATGCCCGAGGTTTGCGCCTTGCGCGCGGCCGTGAAATCGAGCATGCGGTTGATGCAGCGCTGCGCCTTCACGCGCGTGGGCTCGTCGACATGGATCTCGGGCTGGCCGCTCTCCAGCGCATCGACGAGGTTGGCCAGGCCGTTCATCGCCATCCACGGGCAGTGCGCGCAGCTCTTGCACGTGGCGCTGTTGCCGGCGGTGGGCGCCTCGATGAGCACCTTGCCCGGCGCCAGCTGGCGCATGCGGTGCAGGATGCCGTTGTCGGTGGCGACGATGTAGGCGGGCGCGTTGCCGTCGACGACGGCCTTGATGAGCGCCGACGTGGAGCCGACGACATCCGCCTGCTCGACGACGCTCTTGGGCGACTCGGGGTGCACCAGCACCAGCGCGCCGGGGTGCTGCTCGCGCAGGATCTCCAGCTCCAGGCCGCGGAACTCGTCGTGGACGATGCACGCGCCGTTCCACATCAGCATGTCGGCGCCGGTCTGCTCCTGGATGTAGCGGCCCAGGTGCCGGTCGGGCGCCCACAGCACCTTCTGGCCCTTGGCATGCAGGTCCGACACGATCTCCAGCGCGCAGGAGCTGGTCACCATCCAGTCGGCGCGGGCCTTCACGGCGGCGCTGGTGTTGGCGTAGACGACGACCTGGCGGTCCGGGTGCGCGTCGCAGAAGCGCGCAAAGTCGTCGGCCGGGCAGCCCAGGTCCAGCGAGCAGGTGGCGTCCAGGTCGGGCATCAGCACGCGCTTCTCGGGGCTGAGGATCTTGGCCGTCTCGCCCATGAAACGCACGCCGGCGACGACCAGCGTCTGCGCCGCGTGGTCACGGCCGAAGCGGGCCATCTCCAGCGAGTCCGACACGATGCCGCGGGTGGCCAGCGCCAGGTCCTGCAGCGGGCCGTCGACGTAGTAGTGGGCCACCAGCACGGCGTTGTGCTTCTTCAGCAGCGCGGCGGCGCGCTCTGCGAGCGCGTGGCGCTGGGGGGCGGTCAGCGGCGCGGGCACCTTGGCCCAGGCGTGCGCGGTGGAGCAGGTGCCGGCGGCGTCCTGCCGGGTGTAGTCGAACAGCTGTTGTTCCATACGGGGCTTGGCGGAAAGAGGCGGCGCCGGGCGGCGAGCCCGCGGGCGGGCTGTCGTCGGCACCTGGGGATGAGGCGCGATTGTCGACCCGCGCGGCGGCGACCGGGCCGTGCTGGCGCGAAAGCCCGCGGAGGCCGGTTGGATGCCCTCCGGGCCGCCCGTGCCTGGGGCCGCGTGCTTGGTGCGCGCGTCAGCGCGCGGGCCGGCCGACCGGCAGGTCTTCCCGGGCCGGCGCGCGCGTCCGGTCGGGTGCCAAGGAAGCGCGGTGGCGCAAGTTCCTCAGGCCTCCGCGAAGAACCGGCTTGGTGGCATGCCCACCGTGCGCGTCACCATCGCCGTGAACGCGCTGGCGCTGGCATAGCCCAGCTCGGCGGCGATGTGGCTCATGGGCCGCCCGCGGGCGGCCAGCGTCAGCGCGTGGGCCAGCAGCAGCTGCGAGCGCCACTGCGCGAAGCTGGTGCCCAGCTGCTCGCGGAACAGCCGGCTCAGCGTGCGCGGGCTGTAGCCGGCCTCGGCGGCCCAGTCGTCCAGCCCGGCATGGCGACCCGGTTCGCGCAGCATCGCTTCGCAGAGCTTGCGCAGCCGCGCGTCCTGCGGCAGCGCCACGCCCAGCGCCAGCGGGCGGGCGCGGCGCAGCTCCACCAGCATCAGCTGCTCGATGCCGCGGCGCCGCTCGGCGTCGTCGGGTGTCTCGGGCGGCGCGGGGTCGGGGTCGCCGGGCAGGGCGGCCACCAGCTCGCGCAGCAGTGGCGACACCTCCAGCACCCGGCCCACCGCCCAGGCCTCGCCCGCCAGCAGGTCGGGGCCGAGGTAGAGCGTGCGCAGGTCCGCCTGCTCGATGGCCGTGACGGCGTGCACCAGCCCCGGCGGGATCCACACCGCCCGCGACGGCGGCACGATGTAGGTGGAGGCTTCGGTGTTCACGCGCACCGCGCCGGTCATCGAGAACACCAGCTGCGCCCAGTCGTGGCGGTGCGGCTGGATGTCGGCCAGGTGCTCCAGCAGCCGGGCCTTGGCGCGCAGCGGCCGCTCGGTCGTGGGGGCGAAGCGCTCGGGGGCGAAGGCGGGAAAGCTCTGGCGGCTGGCCATGGCTGGATTTCGATAGAACTTGACGAACCATCGTAACCGAGCCGGCGCGCGCGTCCCCAGAATGGCGCCGATGGACACCGCCCTCCCAGCCCTCGACGCCGGCCGCCAGCGCCGCAGCGACATCACGACGATCTCCACCATCGGCGTGGCCCACGGCACGTCGCACTTCTTCCACATGCTGCTGCCGCCGCTGTTCCCGGCGTTCATCCAGGCCTTCGGGCTGAGCTATTCGGAACTGGGCCTGCTGGTGACGACGTTCTTCGTCATCTCGGGCGCCGGCCAGGCCGCGTCGGGCTTCATCGTCGACCGCATCGGCGCGCGGCCCGTGCTGTTCGCGGCGATGGCCAGCTTCTTCCTGGCCTCGGTGGCCGCGGGTCTGGCGCAGGGCTTCGGCGGGCTGATGCTGGCCGCGGCGCTGGCCGGCGTGGGCAACGCCCCGTTCCACCCGGCCGACTTCACCATCCTGAACAAGCGCGTGTCGCAGCCGCGGCTGGGCCATGCGTTCTCGGTGCACGGCATCAGCGGCAACCTGGGCTGGGCGTTCGCGCCGGTGTTCTCCATCGGCATCGCCGAGGCCACCGGCAACTGGCGCTTCGCCTACCTGGGCACGGCGCTGGTCGCGCTGGCGGTCATGGCACTGCTGTTCTGGCAGCGCTCGGCCATCGACGACCGCCAGGGCTCCTGGGGCCACGCCAAGCCGGCGGCAGGCACGAAGGTCGAGCACCCGATGGCCTTCCTGAAGCTGCCGTCCGTGTGGCTGTGCTTCTCGTTCTTCTTCTGGAGCACGGCGGCGCTGTCGGCCATCCAGAGCTTCGCCAGCCCGGCGCTGCGCCAGATGTACGGCCTGCCGCTGTCGCTGACGGCCTACGTCGTCACCGGCTACATGCTGGCCGGCGCGGCCGGCATGGTGTGCGGCGGCTTCCTCGTTGCCCGTGCCGAGCGGCTGGAGCGCACGATCGCCATCGCGCTGGCGCTGGCGGCGGCGCTGCTGCTGCTGACGGCCACCGGCTGGCTGCCGGGGCTGCTGGCCGCGGCGGTGGCGGCGCTGGCGGGCTTCGGCACCGGGCTGGCCGGCCCGTCCCGCGACATGCTCATCAAGCGCGCCGCGCCGCCCGGCGCCACGGGCCGGGTCTACGGCACCGTCTATTCGGGGCTGGACATCGGCTTCGCGCTGGCCGCGCCGGTGTTCGGCGCCATCCTCGACCACGGCATGCCGCGCGGCGTCTTCGCCGGCTCGGCGCTGGCGCTGCTGCTGGGCGTGGGGTCCGCCGGGTTGGTGGGGCTGGGCCTGGCGCGCCGGTCGACGGCGGCCACCGCGGCGGCCTGAGCGCGGCCCCATGCCGTCCACGTCGCACTGGCTGTTGTTCGCCGCCGCGGCGTTGCTGATGGCCGTGACGCCGGGGCCCAACATGGTCTACCTGGTCTCGCGCGCCATCTGCCAGGGCCGCATGGCAGGCGTCATGTCGTGGCTGGGCGTGGTGCTGGGGTTCACCGTGCACATGGTGTGCGCGGCGGTGGGGCTGACGGCGTTGTTCCTGGCCGTGCCGCTGGGCTACGAGCTGCTGAAGCTGGCCGGCGCGCTGTACCTGTTGTGGCTGGCCTGGCAAGCGGTGCGCTCCGGTGCGCGCTCGCCGTTCGAGCCGCGGCCGCTGCCGCCCGAGCGGCCGGCGCGGCTGTTCACGATGGGGCTGTTGACGAGCATCCTCAACCCCAAGGTGGCCGTGTTCTACCTGTCGGTGCTGCCGCAGTTCGTGTCGCCCGAGGGCGGCCCGGTGCTGTCGCAGAGCCTGGTGCTAGGCGCCACGCAGGTGGGCATCGGCGCGTCGGTGAACCTGGGGGTGACGCTGTGCGCGGCGGGCATGGCGCGTTGGTTCGCGCGCAACCGTTTCTGGCTGTCAGTGCAGCGCTACGTGATGGGCCTGGTGCTGGGCGCCCTGGCCGTCAGGCTGCTCGGGCAGCAGCGCGGCACGGTCTGACAGCGGCCGGCGCCTGCCGGCCCTACCATGCGCGCCACCGCCCGTTTCCGGGCCCAGCTGCCGCGCCGCATGAACTTCAAAGACTTCGTTTCCTCGCCGCGACTCGAGAACAGTGCCTTCCTGGCGCTGCTCATCGCGGTCAGTCTGGCCTTCGTGTGGATCCTGCTGCCGTTTGGTGGCGCGGTGTTCTGGGGCGCGGTGATCGCCATCGTCTTCATGCCCGTGCATGCCCGGCTGCTGCGCCGCTGGGAGCGGCGGCCCACGCTGGCGGCATTGGTGACGCTGTCCCTCATCGTGTTCATCGTCGTGCTGCCCATGGCGCTGCTGGCCACGATGCTGGTGAAGGAGGGGGCCGCGCTGTACCAGCGCGTGCAGTCCGGCGAGACCAACTTCGTGCGCTATTTCGAGCAGGTGGTGGCCGTGCTGCCGGGATGGCTGCATGACCTGCTGGCGCATTTCGGGCTGACCGACTTCAACGAGCTGCAGGCCCGCATCACCGAGGCCGTCGCGCGCGGCAGCCAGGCGATCGCGACGCAGGTCTACAGCGTGGGCCAGAACGCGCTGGACCTGGTCGTCGGCTTCTTCGTCATGCTGTATCTCGCGTTCTTCCTGCTGCGCGACGGCATGGCGCTGAGCCGGCGCATCCGCGCCGCCGTGCCGCTGGCGCCCGAGCACCGGCGGCAGCTCGCGGCGAAGTTCATCACCGTGATCCGCGCTACCGTGAAGGGCAACATCCTCGTGGCCGCCGCGCAGGGGGCGCTGGGCGGGCTGGCGTTCTGGTTCTTCGGCATCAAGGGCGCGCTGCTGTGGGCGGTCATCATGGGCTTCCTGTCGCTGCTGCCGGCCATTGGCGCGGGGCTGATCTGGCTGCCGGTGGCCGTCTACTTCCTCGTCACCGGCGCGGTGTGGCAAGGCGTGGCGCTGATCGCCTACGGCGTGCTGGTGATCGGCCTTGTGGACAACGTGCTGCGGCCCATCCTGGTGGGCAAGGACACGCAGATGCCCGACTACCTGGTGCTGGTCTCGACGATCGGCGGCATGGCGGTGTTCGGCATCAACGGCTTCGTCATCGGCCCGGTCATCGCAGCCATGTTCATGGCCGTGTGGGACCTGTTCGCGACGGCCCGCGAAGAAGCCGCCGCATCGGAGGGCTGAGAGATGTCCACGCCGTTTCGTGCAGCCGTGGTGGTGGCGGCGTGCCTCGCCGCAGGTGGGCTGGCCTGGCACCACCGGGTGCAGTTGCAGGCCTGGGCCGGGGCGGCGCAGTCGGCGGCCGCGCCGGCCGCGGGGCCGCTGCGCAAGTGCGTCAACGGCCAGCAGGTGACCTACACGAACGCGGCCTGTCCGGCCGGGCACAAGGAGCAGGCCGTGACGGCGGCCCCCGTCAACGTGGTGCCGGCCACGCCGGTGCCCAAGCCGGCGCAGGCGGCCGGCAGCGGGCCGCTGCTGCACCAGGTGCTGGACGTGAAGCAGGACACCACGCTGAAGGACAAGATGATGGAGCGCGCGATCGACGGCGGGCGCTGACGGCCGTGCCGGCTAAAGTCTCTACATGACTAGACAAGAGACATCCCCCCGCCTCGCCGGCCACAAGCTGGTGGAGGCGCTGATCGCGCAGGGCGTCGACACCGCATTCGGCGTTCCTGGTGAGAGTTACCTAGCCGTTCTCGACGGCTTTCATGAGCACCGCGACAAGATCCGCTTCGTCGCCTGCCGCCAGGAGGGCGGCGCGGCCTTCATGGCCGAGGCTAGCGCGAAGCTGACCGGCCGGCCCGGCATCTGCTTCGTCACCCGCGGCCCGGGCGCGACGAACGCGAGCATCGGCCTGCACACGGCCTTCCAGGACAGCACGCCGATGATCCTGTTCATCGGCCAGGTCGCCAGCGACCAGCGCGACCGCGAGGCCTTCCAGGAGGTGGACTACCGCCAGATGTTCGGCCCCGGCACGCTGGGCATGGCCAAGTGGGTGGGCGAATGCCACGACGCCGAACGCCTGCCCGAGTACGTCGCGCGCGCCTTCCACACCGCGATGCAGGGCCGCCCCGGCCCCGTGGTGCTGGTGCTGCCCGAGGACATGCTGACCCAGCCCATCTCGGCGCCCGTCGTCGCGCCGGCGCGGCCCGCCGAAGCCGCGCCTACGCCCGCCGCGCTGGCCGAACTGCGCGAGCGCCTCGTTGCCGCGAAGCGGCCGCTGGTCATCGCCGGCGGTGGCGGCTGGACGCCCGCGGCCACTGCGGCGCTGCAGACGTTCGCCGAAGCCTGGCAACTGCCGGTGGGCTGCGCGTTCCGCTTCCAGGACCTGTTCGACAACGCGCACCCGAACTACGCCGGCGACGTCGGCATCGGCATCAACCCGAAGCTGGCCGCACGGGTGAAGGATGCCGACCTCATCGTTGCCATCGGCCCGCGCCTGGGCGAGATGACCACCGGCGGCTACACGCTGCTGCAGGCGCCGCGCCCCGCGCAGCAGCTCATCCACATTCACGCCGGCGCCGAGGAGCTGGGCCGCGTCTACACGGCCGAGCTGCTCATCAACGCCAGCATGAGCCAGGCCGCGCCGGCCCTGGCCGCGCTGACGCCGCCGGCCGACGTGCCCTGGCGCGACTGGACCGCCGCCGCCAACGCCGACTACCGCGCCAACCTGCAGCCCACGCCGGTGGCGCCGCTGGACATGGCCGAGGTCATCTACCTCATCGACGCGAAGCTGCCCGAGGGCACCATCTTCACGAACGGCGCCGGCAACTACAGCGGCTGGCTGCACCGCTTCCACCGCTACACGGCGCTGCACCGCTTCGGCAAGACGCAGCTCGCGCCGACCTCCGGCGCGATGGGTTACGGCGTGCCGGCCGCCGTCGCCGCGGCGCTGCTGCAGGACCGCTGGGTCGTCAACATCGCCGGCGACGGCGACTTCCTGATGACCGGCCAGGAGCTGGCCACGGCCACCGGCTACGGCGCAAGCAAGCTGCTGGTCGTCGTCGTCGACAACGGCACCTACGGCACCATCCGCATGCACCAGGAGCGCGAGTACCCCGGCCGCGTGTCGGGCAGCGACCTGTTCAACCCCGACTTCGCCAAGCTGGCCGAGGCCTTCGGCTTCGCGGCCTTCAAGGCCGACAGCACGGAGCAGGTCGGCCCCGCGCTGGACGCCGCCATCGCCGCGGGCAAGCCGGCGCTGCTGCACCTGCGCCTGTCCAGCGATGTGTCGACGTCGCGCGCCACGCTGACCGCCATCCGTGCGGCGGCGCAGCAGCGCCTGGGTGGCTGAGGCACAATGCGGCCGCGATGAAGAACCCCGCCCGCCAGCAGCGCAGCACGCCCACCGCCGACACGGTGGCGGGCCTGCGTGCGGCCGTGGCCATCCAGCGCCCGGCCGCAGACTCCTGAGCCCGGCGATCTCCGTTTCTTCCCTTCATCTGCGCAACCTCGATCGCCGGGCCCCCATGCCGCGCGATGCCGTCCCGCCGCCGCCCCTGTGCCTTGGGCGGCATGGCCCTGATCGAGGTCTGCGATGCCTTCCTTCCCCGCCTCCGTCGATGCTGGCGAGCGCCTGCTCAGCGAGCTTGACCACCGCCGCCTGAGCCGCCTGCCGGATGCCTGCGGGCATCCGCCGCTGCAGGACCTGCTGGACGCCGCCGAGCTGCTGCCACCGCGGCAACTGCCCGCCGATGTCGTGTCGATGAACTCCGAGATCGAGGTGCTGGGCCCGCGGCCCGGCCAGCAGCAGCGGCTGACGCTGTGCTACCCGGCCGATGCCCGGCCCGAGCAGGGCCGCATCTCGGTGCTGTCGCCCGTGGGCCTGAGCCTGCTGGGCCGTGCCGTGGGCCAGCGCGTCAGCTGGCAGGCCGGCCGTGCCAGCGGCCAGCTGCTGATCCAGGCGCTGCCCTACCAGCCCGAGGCCCGCGGCGACTTCGACCGCTGACCGCCGCCTCTTCCGCCGTTTCTTCCACGCATCCAGCCCGCCACCGGCCGGCTGGCGGCCGCCCCTGCGCGGCGCATTGCTCCGAGGTTTCTCCCATGCAAGCTTCCATCCTTCTCGTCACCGACTTCTCCCAGGCCGCCGAGGCGGCCGCGCAGCGCGCCGTGCTGCTGGCCCGCCAGCGCGGCGGCGAGCTGCTGCTGGCCCATCTGGCCGCCAGCGGCCCGCCCGACGTGGCCGAGCGCCTGCCGCGCTACACGGCCATGCTGGCGCGCCGCCACCGGCTGCCCGTGCGGCTGCTGGGGTCGGTGGACCTGCCCGAACTGCGCCGCCTGGCCGCCGCCCAGGCCGGCCTGCTGGTGATGGGCTGGCCGCCGCCCGCCCCGGGCCGCTGGCCGGGCGCGGCCAGCCTGTTCGCCGCCCGGCTGCTGTGGCGGCTGGCGTGCCCGCTGCTGGTGGTGCGCGGGCCGGCACGGCACGCGTATTCACGCTTGCTGGTTGCGCTGGGGCCGGCACCGGCGCCGGCCGCCGGCCTGCTGCGCGTGGCCGCCGACATGGCACCCGACGCCGCGCTGGAGCTGTTCCACGTCATCGACACGCGGCAGGAGGCCCATCTGCGGGCGGCGGAGGCCAGCTGGCGGTCGCTGCGCGAGTACCGGGAGGCGCTGGACCTGCACGGGCAGCGCCACCTGCGGCGTCTCAGCGATTCGCTGGACGTGCGCCGCAACCGGCTGATGTACACGCTGGGCCGGGGCGACCCGGCGCAGCAGATCCTCGTGCAGCAGGAGGATCGCCGCGCCGAGCTGGTCGTCACCGGCCGGGGCCGGCGGCCGGCATGGCAGGAGCTGCTGCTGGGCAGCACCGCGGGGCGGCTGCTGCGGCACCTGCGCTGCGACCTGCTGGTGTGGCCCGAGCTGGGTGACCCGCGGCCCTGCCAGAATGCGGCGCATGCAAGAAGTCGCCTTGGAACTCCGCGGTGAGTACATCGAACTGGACAAGCTGCTGAAGGCCACCGGCCTGGCGGACAGCGGCGGCCAGGCCCGCGCGCTGATCACGGCCGGCGAGGTGACGGTGGACGGCCAGGTGGAACTGCGCAAGACCGCCAAGATGCGCGCCGGCCAAGTGGTCGAGTTCCACGGCCAGCGGGTGCGCGTCACCGCACCCGCCTGACGCAGGCACGGCCCCCGCGGGGCCTCCGGGCAGACCCGCTCCCCCGTTCGGGTGGCCTCAGGGATTGCCCCGCGTTGACCGAGTTGGCTGAAAACGAAACACTGTTCCAACTGTTCGCCGGCCACGGGATATCCACGGACACCGCCGGGTGACCGTGCCCGGGCCGGCTGGGGCAGTGCGGGCGCCTGCTGCGCCTGCTTTCCCTGAGCCCCCCGCGAGCCGGTGCCGCGTGGGCCTCACACCCCTCACGGCCTGCCGCCGGTTCCACCGCTCCCTGATCGCCTGACGCTGCGCGGCCGACCCCTGACGGGCCGGGCGCCGGGCGGGCCCTCGCGCTGGGTGGCGCCGCGGCGCAGGCGGGCGCCGTCGGCGAGGTCGGCTACGGCTCGCTGAGCGGGCCTGTCGTCACGTGCTCCGAACTGGCCGCCGGCAGCGCCATCGACGGGCTGCGGACCAGCGGCGTCGTGCAGTTCGGCGCGCGCTTCGGCGGCCAGGAGTTGGCCGTCACCAAGGCGCCGCGGCCAGGCGCCGTCGCGCAGGACTGGTTCGAAGACCTTTCGGCCGCCCCACCGCCGGCCTCACGCTGCGGGCCGGTGCGGCGGGCGCCAATCTGGGCACCTATGACGATGGTGGCGAGTCCGGCGTGTCGCTGTTCGGCGCGGGGCCGCAGGCGGGCAACGCCGAAGGCCTGGGCGCCGTGTCGGCCCGCTTCGCCGCGCCGATGACGGCGCTGGGCCTGCAGCTGCTGAGTGCCCACGGCGGCCGCATCACGCTGAGCCTGTACCGCCTGGACGGCAGCCTCATCGAGCAGGTGGGCCTCAGCGGCCGCAGCGACGGCTTCTATGCCTTCGCCCGCAGCGGGGGCGTGGCCGACATCGCCGGCTTCTCGCTGAGCAGCGCGCGTCAGCGGTAGCGGGCGAGCAGGCGCCTGATGCTGCCGTCCTTGACCAGGCTCTCCATCACCTGGTCGATGCGCGCCAGCGGCAGGCCGCGCCGCGTGCTGAACGCGCAGCCGGTCGGGTAGCTGACGGTCGTGAGCATCGGGGCGAGCTGGTGCCCGGGTGCCTCGCGCATCGCGTAGGCCAGCGTCAGCTGCTCGGTCAGCGCGTAGCGCACGCGGCCGGCGGCGAGCTTGGCCAGATTGCGGTCCATGTCCGGGGCGTCATCGCGCCTGAACTGCGGCCCCAGTGCCGCCTCGACCTCCGGGTACACATAGCCGGCCACGGTGCCCAGCCGTTCGCCGGCCAGTTGCGACAGCCGCTGCCGGGGCTCTCCCTGCGGGCCGCGCGCGACGACGCCCAGGTAGTCGAACAGCGGTGGGCTCCAGTGCACATCGCGGGCGTCTATCCAGGTGCGCGTCGTGTAGCACAGCGCGTCGGCCTCGCCACTGTCCAGCAGCCGGCTGACGCGCCTGGCCGGCACGACGACGAAGCGCACGCGGCGGCCAAGCCGCTCGCCGATGGCCTCGCCCAGGTCCTTCACGATGCCGCCGGTCAGCTGCCCCTCGCGCAGCGCGGAGAAGGGCATGGTGTGGTTGGCCGCCGCGATGAACACCAGCGGCGGCTCCTGCGCGCGCGCCCCGCCGGCCAGCCACAGGCCGGCCAGCCCGACGAGCAGCGCGGCCGGCTTCAACGCAGCAGTTCCAGCAGCCGGTCCAGCCCGCCGTCGTTGATCGCGACGCGGGCGGCTTCGCGCACCTTGGGCTTGGCGTGGTAGGCCACCGACAGGCCGGCCGCGCCCATCATGGGCAAGTCGTTGCTGCCGTCGCCCACGGCCATGGCCTGGTCGGGCGTGCAGCCGATGGCCTCGCAGCACTGCAGCAGCATGCGGCGCTTCTCCTCGCCGTCGCAGATGTCGCCCCAGTCCTGCATGACGACGCGGCCGGTGAGGGCGCCGTCGGCAATCTCCAGCTCGTTGCTGCGCACGAAGTCCATGCCCAGCTCGGCCGCGACGAAGCGCGTGAAGAACGTGAAGCCGCCGGACACGAGCACGAGCTTGAGCCCGGCCGCCTTCAGCGCCGCGCAGAGTTCGCGGGCGCCGGGGTTGAACGTCAGCCGCTCGGCCAGCACGCGGTCCAGCACGCTGGCGGGCACGCCTTGCAGGATGGCGAGCCGCCGGCGCAGGCTGTCGCGGAAGTCGGTGATCTCGCCGCGCATCGCGGCCTCGGTGATGGCGGCGACTTCGTCGCCCTTGCCGGCCAGCGCGGCGATCTCGTCGATGCACTCGATGCTGATCAGCGTCGAGTCCATGTCGAACGCGGCGAGCTTGAAGTGGGACAGCGGCGGCAGCGCGGGGCCGTCGCGCAGGACGAGGCCGGGGGCGGTGGAGGAGGTCACGGGGCGGGAGCAGGCAGGCAGACGATGCCCACCATTATCCCGGGGGGCGGTCAGCGGCGCCGGCGCGCTGCCAGCAGCGCCACGCCGCCCAGCAGCAGCGCGGCGCTGCCGGGTTCGGGCACCGGGGCGGTCTGCAGGCTGAGCTGCAGGAAGGCCGAGCTGCCCAGCGCCAGCCCGCCCATGCGCACCGACACGCTGTGCGCGGTGAAGCTGATGCGCGCCGGGTTGAAGTTCGTGAAGCTGGTGTCGGTGACGGTCACGCCGGTGATCACCGTGCCGCTGCCGTACAGCCCGTCGAAGGTGAAGCCGTTGACGGGCAGGTTGTCGAAGCTGGCGGTGGCGCCGCCCGCGCCGCTGTAGGCGTAGCGGATGCCGTGGTCGCCGATGTCCACCGTCTGCGTGGCGGCCTGCAGCACGCTGCAGGCCTGGGCGCTGCCGGGGCAGGTGAGCTCCACGCCCGGGCCGACGACGACGCTGTCCAGCGTGTGCCAGACCTCGTCGCCCGCGTAGTCGTAGCGCACGTCCACCGTCGTGCCCAGCAGGCCCTGGGCGCCGGCCAGCGCGGGCAGCAGGGCGGCGATCACGAGGGGCAGCGTCTTCTTCATCACGGGCTCCAGTCTGCGTCGCCCCAGTCTAGGCAGGCCCTGCGCTGGTCGCAGCCCCTAGGTCAGCGACGGGCTGGCGCTGCCGAGGTGCGGCGTTCTCGGGCCTGGCCGCCCGCGGCGTGCGTGATCAGTCGCCTTCGTGCCAGTTCACGAGGCTCAGCCCGGCCACGCGGCCGAACTCCCGCACGTTGCGCGTGACGAGGGTGGCCTGATGGCGCAGCGCGGTGGCGGCGATCAGGGTGTCGTGCGGGCCGATGGGGGTGCCTTGGTTGTCGAGCCTGGCGCGCAGTTGGGCGGCGTGCGCCGCGCAGTCGGCATCGAAGGGCAGGATTTGCAGCGGGGCTAGAAATTGCGCCAGGGCGGCCAGGCGCGGGGTGGCGGCGCTATCGGGCAGCCGGTTCAGGCCGTAGCGCAGCTCGTACACGACGATGGACGGCACGCCCAGGTCCGCCGGGCGCAGGGCCTGCAGCCGGGGCACCACCTGCGGGTCGCCGCGGAAGTAGTAGCTGATGGTGTTGCTGTCGAGGACGAGCATCGCGGCGTCAGAAGCCCAGGCGCGGCGTGTCTGCGAGCGGTGCCGGGTTGTCGTCGGTGAGCGGAAAATCCGCGAACTGCCCGGCCAGCGCCAGGCAGGCGGCCGGCCATTCGTGGGCGGCGTGCTTGCGGATGAGGTCGGCCACCCAGCGGCTCTTGGACACGCCGTTGGCCTGGGCCGCCTGGTCCACCAGCGCCTGCGTGGCGTCGTCCAGATAGAGCGTGATTTGAGACATGGGAACCTCCTTGTCAACCAATACAAGTATATGTCCACATATATTCAGCGCTGCGCTGTAGGTTGCCCCAGCAGCCGCAGCACCTCGCGCACCGCCTGCGCGCGGTCCTGCGGGCTGGACAGCTGCTTCTCGATGCGCAGCTTCTCGTTGCCCACCAGCTTGATGTTGCGGTTCTTCTGCACCAGCTCGATGACGCGCATCGGGTCGATGGGCGGATTGGGGCGGAAGTTGAGGTTGATCAGCCCCGGCGCGGCGTCGACCTTGATGACGCCGTAGGGCTTGGCCAGCACGCGCAGGCGGTGCAGGTCGAACAGCGTCTGGCCCTGCGTGGGCAGCTTGCCGAAGCGGTCGGTGATCTCCTCCAGCATCGCGTCGATCTGCTCCGGCTTCTCGGCCGTGGCCAGGCGCTTGTAGAGCGAGAGCCGCACCTGCACGTCGCCGCAGTAGGCGTCGGGCAGCAGCGCCGGTGCGTGCAGGTTGATCTCGGTGTTGGTGGAGAACGCGCCGGTGGGCGACAGCAGGTCGGGTTCGCGGCCGCTTTTCAGCGCGCGCACGGCCTCGCTGAGCATGTCGTTGTAGAGCTGGAAGCCCACTTCCATCATGTTGCCGCTCTGGTTGTCGCCCAGCACCTCGCCGGCGCCGCGGATCTCCAGGTCGTGCATCGCGAGGTAGAAACCCGAGCCCAGCTCCTCCATGGCCTGGATGGCGTCCAGCCGCTGCGTGGCCTGCTTGGTCAGGCCCTGCAGGTCCGGCACCATCAGGTAGGCATAGGCCTGGTGATGGCTGCGGCCCACGCGGCCGCGCAGCTGGTGCAGCTGGGCCAGGCCGAACTTGT
>JAYSCT010000057.1:0-29140 GCA_041914785.1 Roseateles sp. | reverse complement strand
TCGGTATGGCCCCTTTAGCACCGCCGAGGAACGGAAGGTCTTGAAGCCGCGAGCGCAGCACGCCTCGACATCTGACTCCGCGCAACTGTTTGACCGGAGCGTAGCGGAGGGAGTTTTGCGCGGGGCTTCAAGGCCTGAGTACCGCAGGGAACCCCGAGCGCAGCGAGGGGCGGTGCGGTCGGGGCGAGCTTTTTGCCTACTTTTTGGCGGCCCAAAAAGTAGGTCGCCCGCCGGGGCGAAATCCCGGCACCACTCTTGGCGTCACACCGAAGGTACGCAGCCATGACCGACGCGCTCGTCAAAGTCCAATTCCACGTCAACGGCCGCCCCGTCGACGCCCAGGTCCCCACCGACCTCCCCCTCATCGACTTCCTGCAGGAAGAGCTGCGCCTCTCCGGCACCCGCCTGTGCTGCGGCATCGGCGTCTGCAAGGCCTGCACCGTCGCCGCGCGCCGCGTGCCCACGAGCCAGGCGCAACCCATGCTCGCCTGCTCCACGCCTGTGGCGCTGCTGCAAGGCCAGTCCATCACGACGGTCGAAGGCACCGGCAGCATGGAAAAACCCAGCGCCGTGCAGCAGGCCTTCCTCGACCACTTCGCCTTCCAGTGCGGCTACTGCACGCCCGGCTTCGTCATGGCCACGGAGATGCTGATCGAGCGCCTGCGCGCCCAGCCTGTGCCGCGCAGCCAGCTCGACGCCGCCATCGAGGACGCCGTGGGCCAGCACATCTGCCGCTGCACCGGCTACGCCCGCTACCACCAGGCCATCCGCGCCGTCGTGCTGGCGGAGAAAGAGCTGGTGACGGCATGAAGAAGATGACCGCCCTGCTACTTGCGCTGCTTGCCGGCAGCACCCACGCCGAGACGCTGGCCGAGTACGGCCGCCAGTGCGCCGAGCAGATCGCCGAGATCCCCGCCTTCAGCTGCATGGCCGGCCAGGAGATCCCCATCACCGTCGACGGCAAGCCCGTGCCCGCCGACCAGGCGCCGCCCACCTGCGACCGCCCGTCGCTGCTGCCCCAGCCCACCGCGCAGAGCCAATGCGTGCCCGGCAGCCGCGCGCTGGTGCTGCGCGACGACAAGACCGCGCAGGTCAGCGCCATCTGCCGCAAGCAGGTCGCGCGGCCCGCGGGCAGCCCATGGTTCGACGAGATCAACGTCATCTCCCACAGCCTGAAGAACGGCAAGACCTGCTGGTTCACGGCCAAGGTCACGCCGCCGCCCCCGTCCATGCCCGCCAGCGGCATCGACGGCCGCTGGGTGCCCTCGCCCAGCACGCTCACGGCCAAGCCGCCGCCTGCCAGCCCCGACGGCGTGAAGGCGCAGCCCGCCGACAAGGTCTGGCAGACGCCGCACCAGGTCGCCTGGAGCCAGCCGGCCTGCATCAGCTGCCACGACAGCGGGCCGTTCATGTACTCGCCCTACATCGCACAGACGACCCAGCTGCCGGGCGACCCGTTCGGCGTCTACGAGCCCAAGGCCATCGGCGAGGATTTCAGAAAGGCCTGGGCCAAGCTCCATGCCTTCGGCATCACGACGCGCGGCAACACCTGCACGGCCTGCCACCGCATGGGCAACATGAATTCCTGCCAGGTGGCGATGCAGCAGTCCACCGGCAGCGCGCCGCAGGAGGGCGGCAACGCGTGGTCCAAGAAGTTCCCGCAGTCGCATTGGATGAGCCCGGGCAACCTGCACAGCAAGGCGCAATGGGACGAGCAGTTCAGCGAGAGCCTCAGAAAGCTGGTGGCGTGCTGTGCGGATCCGAAGGGGGCGGGATGCAAGATCGTCGAGTACGGACCGAGGAGGCAACAGTCGCGTTCCGGGAGCAACCTTGACGGACGCTGACATCTGGATCGACGTTGTTTGTCGTGGAGACGGGCGCAATGAGACGATTTGCACGTTGTTTGCACGCCGTGCATTCGCTTCGCCGCCACGGGTAGATGAAAGCCTGAGCTTTCACCAACAGCCAGGTGCGAAGGAGTCTTTCTCGTTGATGACCGCTGCCGGTCCGCGGACCAGCAGCAATGTGACCGTGAACCTCGATGAGGTCAGCCCATACGATGTTCCGGGCAAGATGGGCAACGAGGTCAATCTGTCGATTCGGTGCTCGCCGATCTACGTCGTCGCCGAGCGGGATGCTCGCGCTGTTTGCCGCTTCATGGTTCAGCAATCCGGTTTCGAGATCGACCCGTACTCCATCAACAAGCTTGGTGAGTTGGACGCCTGAGTCAGCTCATCAAGTTATACGGCCCACCCCGCTCCAGCGCCTTCCTGTACGCCGGCCGCGCATGGATGCGGGCCAGGAACTCGCGCAGCTTGGGGTAGCGGGCCATGTCGCCCGAGCGGGCGGCCCAGGCTTCGGTGGCGAAGCTCATCTGCACGTCCGCCGCCGAGAACTCCGCGCCAGCAAACCATGGCCGCGCGGCCAGCTCGCCTTCGACGAACGCCAGCTGCGCGTCGATGTTGGGCTGCACGAAGCTGGACAGCACCTTGTCGGCAATGCCCTTGGCGATGGGCTTCACGAAGAACGGCATGGGCGCGCGCTTGATCTTGTTGAAGACCAGCTTCATCACCAGCGGCGGCATCGCCGAGCCCTCGGCGAAGTGCAGGAAGTAGCGGTAGTGCAGCAGGTCCTGCTCACTGGTGGGCTTGAGGCGGCCACCGCCGTACTTGTCCACCAGGTACTCGATGATGGCGCCGCTCTCGGCCACCGTCAGTCCGCCGTCGGTGATGACGGGGCTCTTGCCCAGCGGATGGACCTTGCGCAGCTCCGGCGGCGCCAGCGAGGTCTTGGCGTCGCGCTGGTAGTGCTTGATTTCGTAGGGCAACGAGAGCTCTTCGAGCAGCCACAGCACGCGCTGCGAACGGGAGTTGTTGAGGTGGTGGACGGTGATCATCGCGACAGTTTAGGCAGGTGCGCGTGGCGGCCCGGCGTCACCCGCTGCCCGCCGGCGGGTCACCTCGGCAGCATCAGCGTCGTGCGAAGCGTTTGGCCTTCCGGCCCCAGTTCGAGAACGCGAATCCGGGCGGCCTTGTCCTTGGCCACCAGCTGGCCTTGTGTGTCCAGCGGGAACATGCGCACCTCCACGATGGGCACGGCCTTCGTCGCCCCGTCCGCACCCGAGATCTCGAGGCCGTCCTTGAAGTAGACGAAGCGGCGCTCGGGGGGAACCGCATCGGCGGGCAGGGCCTGGGTCTCGTGCGTGAACATGTCCACCATCTTCACGGTCCCGGGATGAGAAGCAAGCGGCATGGCAGTGCTCATGGTTGTAGGGGGTGCTTCGGGCAATGTGGGCGCGCTGGGGGACGTGCAGCCCACCGCGACGGCGGCATGGCAGGCGAGCAGTACGAGACGCCAGGGCGCGGGAGGGGGCGACATCCGGGGCTTCATGGCTGCTTGAACATGGCATCCAGTGTCTTGTAACGCTGTGGATACTTGGCCTTGGCTGGAGCCTCGCATTTGGTGCCCTTGCTGAGCGAATACATCACCAGCGATTCGGAGAAATCCTCGCCGGGAGAACTTTCCGCGTAGGTGGACGGGGCGTTCTTGTCGGCGGCAATGGCCTGCGTCCACGCGTCCTTCACCTTGGCGTCGGCCCAGAGTGCCGTGGAGAAGGCGTGGCCTCCTTCATGAATGGCCGTTGAGTCGACGAAGGCCTGATCCCAGGCGGTTGACTTCGGATAGAACGTGACGCCGCTGGGGCCGCCCGTGGCGGCGGAAGAGAAGTTCGGAATGTTGTACTGCTGGGCCCAGTACGCATCGCTCGGGTTCGGGTTGGGGCTGACGACGACCTGCTTGATGCTGGCGAGCTGCTTTCCCGGCACCGCCCCCAGGGCCTTCGCGACCTGCTCCGCAGACGGCAGGAACTTGCCGGCAGGCGCGGCATCGGGAACGTAGACCGGCACCTGGTGGCCGCCAATGTCAGCCAGGTATTTCTTGGCCGCAGAAGCGGTGGTGTCGCCCGGGAACTTGTAGGTCGTGGCGGCTCCGGCGTCGAGCTTGGCGGGCTTGCGGATGCGGTCGAAGGCTGCCTGTGGCGCTTCGACGGTGTCCGGCTTGTCCAGGTATTCACAGCCAGACGGTGCCTTGCCCGTGGCTCCCGTCTTGGGGCACGCCGTGATGACTTCGCCCGGCGCCGCATCACTGAATTGGGAGTCGATGTCCGGCATGTCGGCTCAACCTCCCGCAGCCTGGCCCAGGGGGACGGCGTCGCGCACAGTCTGGTAGACGTGATCCATCTTGGCCACCGGATCCAGGTCGGGCGATGCCAGCGTTTGCTGCGCCCAGAGGCGCAGGTCAGGGGTCGCCGGCCCGAAATGGAGGCGGTACGCCGTCTCGATGAACTTGGCGATGCCGGGCTCCGAGCGGATGTCTTCCGCCTGCGCACGCGCCATGGCCGCATCGATATCGCGCAGGACGGCTTCGGCGCCGCTGACCTGAAGCGGCGCATGGGCGGCGCCCGGTGCCCACTGTCGCTAAGCAGCAGCCTCGTCCGCAGCCAGCAGCCGCCCGAACACCAGCTTCACCCCCAGCAGCCCCACGCCGGCCGCCGCCACCAGCACGGCATGCAGCAGCCAGAACTTGGAGCCCGGCATCGTCTCCAGCAGCCCGGCCAGCCAGCCGACGAAGCTGTTGCCGAAGAACAGGTGCAGGTAGTAGATGCCGATCATGACGCCCTGCAGCCCGCGCGGCGCGGCGCGCGAGTACAGCGCCAGGCCCACCGGCATGATGTTGGCGAAGCCGATGTTGTTGACCGTGGAGTAGGCGAACGACCACAGGATGCTGATGCGCGTGCCGCCGCTCTCGATGGACAGCGCCGGGATCAGCAGCAGCAGCGGCGCGCAGGCCGCGACGAAGCAGCCCATCGCCATCTTCGTGACCTCGTCGGGCTCACGCCGGCGGGCAGCCCACCAGCGCCAGAAGGCCAGCGAGGCCAGCATCGTGCCGGTGCTCGTCAGCGCGTCCACCGCCTGCAGCCAGCTCACCGGCACCGCGAAGCCGGCCACCATCATGTCCATGTGCTGCTGCGACCACAGCGGGAAGCCGTTGTTGTATTGCTGGTTGCCGACGATGGACAGCATCAGCAGCGGCAGGATGGCCACGAGCAGCGCCACCTGCAGCGCCGCGCGCTTGCCCATCGGCGGGCGCGCTTCCGACCTGGCGGCGCCGCGCGGGGCTTCCGGCGGCAGCCAGCGCCGGCCGGCCAGGTAGACCGCCAGCCCGATCAGCATGCCCACGCCGGCCGAGCCGAAGCCCCAGTGCCAGCCCACCCGCTCGCCCAGCGTGCCGCAGACGATGGGCGCGGCAATCACCGCGATCTGCACCGCCAGCATGAAGATCTGGAACGCACTGGCGCGGCGCTTGTCGCCCGGCGCGTAGAGGTCGCCCACCTGCGCGGCGATGTTGCCCTTGAAGCAGCCCACGCCCAGCAGCAGGCAGCCCAGCGCCGGCAGCAGCGCCGTCTCGAACGCCATCAGGAAGTGGCCTGCGGCCATCAGCAGCGAGCCGATGACGACGGTGCGCGTGCGGCCCAGCCAGCGGTCGGCGATGAGCCCGCCGAAGATCGGCGTCAGGTAAACGAGGCCCACGTACAGGCCGAACACCGCCGATGCCAGCTGTTGCGGCGAGCGCGGGCCGGTGACGTTCTCGATAGCCGCACGCAGCGCGTCCATGCCGGCGACGGCGCCGATGTTGCCGGGCATGAACAGGTAGTTGCTGAGGTACAGCACCAGCAGCGCCTGCATGCCGTAGTAGCTGAAGCGCTCCCACAGTTCGCAGAAGGCCAGCCAGCCCAGGCCGGCGGGGTGGCCCAGGAAGGCGCGGTCATGGCGGGCGCGCAGGTCGCTGTTGGCGTCGCGGGCGCTCGCGGTGGAGGTGACGGTGGTCAAGGGAAGGTCCGGTGAAAGGCGAAAGCGCGCACTGTCCCTGCCCCGCGGGGCGCTGGCAATGGGCAGTGGCCCGGGCATGACGGCGGTCATGGCGCGGGGCGTGGAATGATGACCGCCTCGGGGCATGCAGGAGCGACGCGTGAAGAGACGGATGACGAGGTGGCTGGCGCTGGCGGCCAGCGGCGGCCTGTCCCTGTCCCTGGCCCTGGCCCTGGCCCTGGCCCTGGCGGCGCCCGGCGCCCCGCCGGCCACGGCGCCCACGGCGGCCGAACTGGCCGGCCTGCTGGCCCGCTTCGACGTGCCCGGTGTGGCGGTGGCCACGCTCAAGGACTGCGAGCCGGCGGCCGAGCCCGTCGTGGCAGGCCGCGCAACGCTGGCGCCGGACCGGCCTGTCACGCCGGCCACGGTGTTCGAGGCGGCGTCGCTGTCCAAGCCGGTGTTCGCGTGGCTGGTCATGCAGCTGGCGGACGAGAAGGTCATCGACCTGGACCGGCCGTTGGCCGAGACCTTCGACTACGCCCGCATCCCCGACAAGGCCGCCTACGCCAAGCTCACGCCGCGCCTGGTGCTGACCCACCGCACCGGCCTGCCCAACTGGGTGGGCGGCGACATCGAGTTCCCGCAGCGCACCGCGCCCATCCCGTTCAAGCACCCGCCGGGCACCGCCAACAGCTACTCCGGCGAGGCCTTCCAGCTGCTGCAGGCGTTCGTCGAGCACACCACCGGCCGCTCGCTGCAGGCGCTGTTCCAGGCGCGGCTGGGCCACGTCATGCCGCAGTCCACGTTCGTGCGGCCGCTGCGGCCCGGCACCGTCGCGTCGCGCGGCTATGCCAGCGCCGCCCAGGCCAGCGGCGGGCGCGACATGACGACGCTGACCGACCATGCGCTGTCCGCCGCGTCGCTGGTGACCACGGCGCAGGACTACGTGCGCTTCCTGTCGCTGGTGTGCAGGCGAGAGGGCCTGTCCCGCGCGGCCTACGACGACCTGCTGCGGCCGCAGGCCCCGGTGCCGGGCGACGAGCCCCCGGGCCCCATGTCCCGCGGCCTGGGCTGGGCGATCACGCGCCTGGGCGACGGCACGACGCTGGTCAGCCACAACGGCAGCAACGGCGAGTACCGCGCGTTCGCCGGCTTCGTGCGCGACAGCCGCGACGGCATCGTCATCCTGACCAACGGCGTACGCGGACGGGCGCTGATCGAGGCGCTGCTGGAGCTGCCACCGGTGCCTGTGCCGACGACGAGCGGTGCTCGGTAGCTGCGTTGACCGCCGCGATCAACACGGAGCGGGCGCGCCCGCAGGCAAGCCACGCAGACGCTCGGCGTCAGGGCGAGACCGTCAGTGCCAGCTTCTCCAGCGCGTCGTCCACGGGGATGAACAGATTGATCCCGGCCGATTTGGAGCCGAGTTGCGCGATGCCGACGACGCGACCCGACGCATCCACCAGCGGGCCGCCACTGCTGCCCGGGTTGATGGCAACGTCGCTCTGAAGGAAAGGCACGCCTTCCACCACCCGCTTGGCGCTCAGCACACCCCGGCTCAGCGAGCCGCTCAATACGGCGCCGAAGGGTGAGCCCACGGCAAACACCTCATCCCCCGCCTGGACGGCAGCGGGCCGCAACGGCAACGCGTCGATGTTGACCGGATCGGTCAGCACCAGCGCTACGTCCCGCGCCTTGTCAGAGCGCAGTACCTCGCCAACCAGGCTGCGCCCATCGCTCAGCTTGATGCGGACGAACTTCGCGTCGGCGACCACGTGGTAGTTGGTCAGCAGATGTCCTGAGCGGCTGATGTAGAACGCGGAGCCCGAGCCCACACCGCTTTCAACCGTCACCACGGCTTTGATGAGGTCGGCGGACGACTGAGCTACGTTGCCGCTCACTACCTTGCCGGCGGCAATCTGGAGGGGTGCGAGGCGCGGACTCTGATCGGCGTCGTTCAGCCCGCCGGTTTTCACCATCTCGACAAACCTGGGATCGGCAAGCAGGTTGCCTGCCGCGGCAAGCATGAAGGCCTTGTCGAAGTCTTCCTCCGGCAGCTTGGCGTTGCTGGCAAAACTGCTCTCGACAACCGCCGAATACACCACCTTCTGGCGTCGTGCCGAAAACACCTCCCAGCGCAGCTTGGCGTACGCACTGCCGGTCGCCATCTCACTGGCAAGACAGATGCGGTAGTCGAGGGCAACCAACGTGGCGCCGATCCTGAAGTCGGCGCCATTGCTCTTCTCTTCAAACACCGAGCGCGAGCGGTCGGCCAGCGTGTAGCCCTGTCGTGCCGCGAGTTCCTTGAGGTTTCTGGAAAGTCGCGAGACAAACCATGTTTCGAGGTTTTGACCGTAGCGAAGCTTCTCGGGACCCGAGCAGAACAGGCCCTTCTCGATCGAGCCGACCACTTCGTTGACCGGCACGTCGCTCTTCCAAAGGGCGAACTCCAGGCTGCGCTCTGCGCCCGGGCCGGAGATCTGCAGCGGCGCCCGATTCTCTGCCTTCGGTTGCGGTTTTGTGAGATCGACATCCGCGCCATGCGCGCGCATCACCAGTGTGCTGACTGCCAGCAGCAGCGCGGACTTCCAGATGCTCTTCATCTTGTGTGAGTTTGAATGAATGGGGCCCGCCGTCGGCAATCGCCGAACCTCTCCTGACCGGCGGCACTCAAGTGAACGATTATGGCTACGGCAGGCATGCCGCTTGAGGTGCTGAATCCCCTCAACGCTTGCCGTGGATCGCCATCACGCAAGCCCTGGATGGGACCCTGGCATCGCGCTGGCGGCAACGCCCCACCGCACAATCCTCCACATGGCCATCCCTTCTCGCATCCTCGTTACCGGCGGCACCGGCTACATCGCCGGTGTGCTGATCCGCCAGCTGCTGGCCGACGGCTGGCAGGTGCACACCACCGTGCGCGACCTGGCCCGCGAGCCGGCGCTGCGCAAGCTGCTCGGCGCCAGCCGCGGCGTGAAGAAGGACCAGCTGCGCTGCTTCGCCGCCGACCTGATGGCCGACGCGGGCTGGGCCGAGGCCGCGGCCGGCTGCACGCATGTGGCGCACGTGGCGTCCCCGCTGCCCACCGGCGTGCCGCGCGATGCCAACGAGCTCATCGTGCCGGCCCGTGACGGCGCGCTGCGCGCGCTGAAGGCGGCTCGCGACGCCGGCGTGCAGCGCGTGGTGATGACGTCCTCCGTCGCCGCCATCGCCTATGGCCATGGCCCGGGCGATCACCACTTCACCGAGCGCGACTGGACCAACCTCGCCGCGCCCGGCGTGCCGCCCTATGTGCAGTCCAAGACCGTGGCCGAGCGCGCCGCGCGCGACTGGGTGGCGCGCGAGGGCAGTGGCCTGGAGTTCTGCACCGTGAACCCGTCGGTCGTTCTCGGGCCCGTGGCCAGCGCTGACTACTCGGCCAGCGTCGTCATCGTGCAGAGCCTGCTGCAAGGGCGAATCCCGGCGATGCCGCGCATCGGCTTCGGCATCGTCGACGTGCGCGACGTGGCCGAGTTGCACCGGCTCGCACTCGCCGCGCCGGGCATGGCGGGCGAACGCTTCATCGCCTGCGCCGGCTTCACGTGGCTGCGCGACATCGCCGCCGTGCTGCGCGACGAACTGGGCGACGACGCCCGCCGCGTGCCCCGCCTGGAGCTGCCCGACTGGAGCGTGCGGCTGATGGCCAAGGTCAGCCCGCTGGTGCGCAATGCGGCCAGCGAGCTGGGCACCGCGCGGCACCAGGATGCGAGCCATGCGCGTGAGGTGCTGGGCTGGGTGCCGCGGGCGCCGAGGGAGGCGATCCTGGCGTCAGCGCGGGACTTGATCAAGCTGGGAGTGGTGCGGCGCTAGCCTGGGTGGACTGAAGATCGGCGCGATCCAGCCAATGCCCTTCGCGTCAAGGCAGCGCGAGATCGTCTTGGCCGGCCTGCCACGCGGCGTGCTCGCGCCGCAGCAGCGGCAAGACGGCGTGGAAATTTCGGATCAGGTCTTCGGGCCCCAGGACCGGGATTGGGAAGCGCACTTGAAAGACACCCCAGCGCCCGTCTGAAGGCTCTGCAATTCGTAGGAACTCTGGTCCGCCAGACTCCCACGCGATACCTGCCTGCTCGCCGCCAGGCGCGCTGACGAACAGGTCCCCATTCCGCTTGGGCCAGGGGCCTGGCCATGGGCTGGCGATGAGGCCGAGCTGCCAGCCATCCCGCTCGGAGCCGGGTATCAGACCGCGCTCGTCGTAGGCGTCCGACATCGCATCAGCGCCCGCGCCGCTGCCACAACGGCCGCTTGCCCTTCAGCTGCCGCTCGATGCCGTCATTGAGCCGCCCGCGCAGGTCCACCACGGCTTCCAGGTGGCCGTAGACGCCCGGGAAGCGCAGGTCCAGCCACAGCCACAGCGTGCAGATGCGCAGCGCCTGCTCCATGCGGTCCAGGCGCCCGTGCTGGTCGAACTCGTCCAGGAAGTGCGGCTCGCCGGCCTTGCCGGTGCGGGCGTGGTTGGTCGCCCAGCTCTGGAACTGGTCCAGCAGCATGGGCAGGCGCGCGTCCACCGGCGCCTGGGCGTACTTGAAGCGTTCGTTCAGCGGCAGCGCGATGGCGTTGCGGTCCAGCATGTCGGCCAGCTCCAGCATCTGCTCCAGCTCGGCCACGGCGAAGTGGGCGTCGTCCAGGCGCAGCTGCTGCATGAAGATGCTCAGCACCGCGTAGAGCTTGTTCACGCCCATGCGCTGCGAGATGGTCTGCACGTGGCGCCAGTTGGGGGCCACCGGGCACTTGAAGTCGCGCGGTGCGCGCGGCTCCTTGGGCAGTTGCTGGCGCAGGATCTTCATGGCCTCGGCCTCGGCCTCCTTCAGCACGCTGACGAAGCCTTCGTCATGCATGCCGTAGCGGCCCGCGCGGCCGGCGATCTGGTGCACCTCGCTGACGCTCAGCTCGCGGTCGCCCACGCCGTCGAACTTGGTCAGCGTGGAGAACAGCACGCGGCGGATGGGCAGGTTCAGGCCCATGCCGATGGCGTCGGTGGCCACCAGGATGTCGCTCGCGCCCACCGCGAAGCGCTCGGCCTCGCGGCGGCGCACCTCGGGCGGCAGCGCGCCGTAGATGACGCTGACGGCATGGCCGTTCTGCGAGATCTGGTCGCGCAGCATCAGCACGTCGCGGCGGCTGAAGGCCACCACCGCGTCGCCGGCCTGCAGGTGCGTCATGGGCACCGGCGCGGGCATCAACTGCACCTGCTGCTTGCGCTCGAACAGGCGCTTCTCGGGCTTCTCGCCGCACAGCAGCAACAGCCGCTCGATGGCGGGCGCCGCGTAGGCCGACGCGATGATGATGACCTCGCGCGCCGGCACGCCGACGATGGCCTGCGTCCAGGCCCAGCCGCGCGAGTCGTCGAAGATCATCTGCGCTTCGTCGATGACGGCCACGTCGATGACGTCGCGCGTGTTGACCATCTCGATGGTGCTGCTGACGACGCGGGCGTTGGCCGCCGGCACGTTCTCCTCGCCGGTCAGCAGCGAGCAGGGCACGCCGCGGCCCACGAGGCGGTCGCGGCCCTCCAGAGCGAGCAGCCGCAGCGGTGCCAGGTAGGCGCCGTCCAGCGCCTGTGCCAGCCGCTCGAAGGCCGAGTAGGTCTTGCCGCTGTTGGGTGGGCCCAGGTACAGCGTGACCTTGCGGCCCAGCTTGCGGGCGGCGTCGAAGCTGTCCGGGTAGCCTTGGAAGGCCAGCTCGCGGCCCAGGCTGGCCAGCGTGCTCTGCTCCTCGACGGTCTGCTCCCAGCGGTCCTGCGCGCGGGTGAGGGCGGCCTTGAGCTCGTCGAACGGCATCGGCACGCCGCACTCGGCCTGCAGCCGCGGCAGCAGCGATGCGAGCTGGGTCGCGTCGCCCATCGCCTCGCTGCGGGCGACGAGGTGGTTCAGGTGCAGTGCCAGCTCGGCCTGGAACGAGTACTCGGGCGCCTGGCCCAGGCCGTGGCGCAGCGCGGCGGTGTCGCCGTCGCGGAAGAAGGCCCACACCGGTGCTTCGGGCACCGGCACGCGGTGCGACAGGTCGATGCGCCAGCCCTCGTGCGCCAGCGTGATCGGGTGGATGCACAGCCGCGTGAACACCAGGCCCTCGCGGCGCAGCCCCAGGCTTTCGAGCTGGTGCAGGCGCTGCTGCAGCAGCGGGCGCAGCGTGTTGGCCAGCGGCGTGGCGTCCAGCTGGGCCAGCGCCACGGGGATGTGCGCCGGGATGATCCAGCGGCTGGGCCGCGCGCCGCCGGCGGCCTTGGAGACCTGGATGGCGCCCAGGCGGTCCAGCGCGTCTTCGCTGCCGTCATCCAGGTCGGCCGGCGTCAGCACCTGCGGCAGCGCGTGCGCAGCCTGGCGGATGCGGGCCCAGTCCTCCGGCGCCAGCGTGGCAGGCAGGCGCGAGGCGTGGCGAGGTTGGGGGAGCGGAAACGCCGGTGCGGGCGGCTTGGCCGGTCTGGCCGGCTTGGAGGCGGGGACTTCGGAATTCACGCCGGAAGTGGAACACAGCCCGCGCCGGGGCTGCTCACCCGCCCCGGTGGGCTCAGCGCGTGGAGCGCTTGTCGCTGCGGTTCAGCAACGCCGTGAGGTGCCGGCAGACGTTCTCGCCGGTGGTCGTCAGCTTCAGCGAGCCGCCGCGCCATTCCATCCAGTGCAGGGCCACGTAGTCGTCGATGAAGCCCTCGGCAATGTCGGCCGCGCGGCGCTGCTTGAGCAGGTCCACCGTGGCGAGCAACCGGTCGCGCAGCATGTCTTGCCGCGTGGCGGCCGGGAACGAGGCGGTCAGGGTCATCGAGATCTCCGGAAAGGATCAGCGCAGACGGGGGCTCGTGACGGAGTGGAACACAGTTGAAAGACGGATCGATGTCGGTGGGCTAGTGCGAGGGGCCGAGCTCGGAAGGATTCGTTTTCAATGCGTGCTCGAAAGGAGAGCGATGCAGCGTTCGTTGTTCAACCGGACCGCAACTTCCAATGCGGTTTCGAAGTAGCTTCTTGTATTTGCATCGGCGCCGTGAGCCAACAAGACTTCGGCAATATCGACAAGGTCAAGCTCCGCCGCAACATGTAAAGCCGTTTCCGAAAAGTCTGTCTGCTGTTCGTTGACGTCCGCACCTGCTTCCAGCAGCGCCTGAACGATCTCGATGCTCTTTCCTCGGACCGCCTGCAGCAATGTGGTGTCAAACTGCCCCTGTACTGACAACGCCGCGCCGCTTTGCAAAAGTAGCTTCACCACATCAAGCCTGCCGACCAACGCTGAGTCTGACAGGGGTGTAGAGCCGCAGTCGCTGAGCGTGTCCAATTCAGCGCCAGCCAGGATGAGCTCGCGCACTCCTTCCACTGGGGTCTTGAAGCAAGCCAGATGCAACGGCGTCTCGCCTAGGCTGCTTCGTAGATTGAGCGATGTCGGGTCGGCGCTCAGTTGAGCGAGTCCGGCGTCAAGCGAAATGTCGAAAGCTTTCACCAACTGAACTACGCGCTCGTCGTTCATACAGTTCCCCGTTGCAACGCCTTCGGCCGCGTCGCGTCCGAAGGGCTCGCAATCCACGCCTGCACCTCCGCCGCCCTTGCATGCCGGGGCGCCAGCCCCAGGAAGGTCTTGTAGGCCGCCATCGCCTTGGCGTCGTCTCCCGCCTGCAGGCGGGCGTCGCCCAGGTTCAGCCAGGCCAGCGCCCGGCTCGCGTCCATCTCGACGGCTTTCTCGAACCAGCCGGCGGCGTCGGCGAACTTGGCGCGGCGGTAGAGCACGAAGCCCAGGTTGTTGGCGGCCAGCGCGAACTTCGGCTGCAGTTGCAGCGCCTCCTTGAAGGCAGCCTCGGCGTCGTCGTAGCGGCGCTCGCGGTAGAGCTGCAGGCCGCGGTCGTTGGCGCGCTGGGCGGCGACGCGGGCGCCGGGGTCCGCTCGGGCGGTCGTCGCGGCCAGCGCTTGGTCCTTGCCGTCCAGGCCCTTGATGGTCACCTGCACGCCGCTGGCACCGCCGGCGGCCGGGGCGGCCTGGCGGCTGGCGGTGCTCGCTTCGTCCAGCTTGGCGGCGAGCTGGCTGGCCTTGTCGTCCAGCTGGGCGACGGCGCCGCTGAGCGCGGCCTCCTGCGCGACCGGCAGTTCGAACACGAATTCGCCGCCCTCGCTGCCCGGCAGGCTGCCGAAGGCGGGCGTCTGGTGCGCGATGGCCGACACGGCGGGGGCGACGTAGGCGGCGAGTTCGGTCGCGGTGATGAGGCCGTCGCCGTTCAGGTCGGCCTTGCCGTTGAGGGCCTGCAGCAGCGTCCACGTGAAGACGGAATGGCCGCCGGGGCCGTCGTCGGCCACCTGCTGGTCCGCGCCGCCGGCGGTCATCATCTGGCGGCCCACGCGGCGGGCGTTGGTGCGGGCGAAGTTGCTGTCCGCCGCGGCTGAAGCACCGCGCGTCAGGCCCAGGCCCGAGTAGCAGGCGTCGATGACGAACAGCGCGTGCTTGGCCGTGATGGCCTCGGCCACCTCCTGCAGCTGCGGCATCGCGATGGCGTCGGCCTGCAGGTCGTTCAGGCCGGCGTCCACCGGCACGATGTAGCCCACCTCGCGGCCGCTGGGCAGCCGGCGCGTGCTGCCGTGGCCGGCGAAGAAGACGAACACGCGGTCGTCGCGCTTCACACGCTTCGCATCGCCAAAGCGCTCGTTCATGGCCTTCAGGATGTTGGCGCGCGTGGCCTGGCCGTCGGTCAGCAGCGTGACGTTGTCCGCCTTGAAGCCGAAGCGCGTGACCAGCGCGTCGCGCACGGCCTGCGCATCGCGCACCGCGTGGGCCAGCTTGGGCCAGGCGCTGTAGCCGTCGATGCCGATGACCAGCGCATGGCTGTCGCGGTACAGCTCGCCCGCCGTGAGCGGTGCCGGTGCCGGGCGGTCGCCGCTGATGACGAACTGGCCCCCCTGGTAGCTGGCGAAGCGCCAGCCGTCGGCGGCGAGCTGGTCCAGCACCAGCGGCAGCGCCTGCACGGTGCGGGCGTGGATGTCGTGGAACAGCACGATGCCGCGCTGCTGCTTGTCCAGCTCGGCCAGCACGCGCGCGGCGATGCTCTTGGGGATGGGGTCGCTCCAGTCCAGCGAGTCCACGTTCCACATCATCGAGCGCAGCTTCAGCGCTTCGATGGTGGTCAGAGCGCCATCGTTGCGAGCGCCGTAGGGGAAGCGAAACAAGGCGTCGCCATTGCGACCCGCCGCATCCAGCAGCGCCTCCGTGTTGGCAGCCTCTTCCTTCACCTTGACGAGCTCGAACTTGCTCATCAGCCCGTGCGTGAAGCTGTGGTTGGCCAGCTGGTGGCCGGCGGCCAGCACGCGGCGGGCGACGTCGCTGCCCTTGCCGGGCAGCGGCTTGCCATCGGCGCCCACCTTGCCGAGGTTCTGGCCCAGCTGGAAGAACACGGCCGGCGCGTTGTAGCGCTTGAGGATGTCCAGGATCTCGTCGGTGTAGCGCGCGTGCGGGCCGTCGTCGAAGGTCAGCAGCACGGTCTTGGGCGGCAGCTTGTCGCCGAAGACCTCGCGGTCCTTGGCCGCCACGCCGCGCATCGCGCCGGACGCGCCTGATGCCGCCGACGCCGGCACCTCGGGTGCCAGGTCGGTCGCAGCCGGCAACTGCGCGCCGTGCTGCTTCATGATGGCCTCGCGGCTGTGCAGCGCCTTCAGCTTCGCAAGGTAGTCGCTCCACTTCTCGCGCTTCAACTCGATGCCGCGCTTGGCGAAGCCGCCGAACACCTCCTTGAGCTCCTGCTCGTAGGCCTGCTGCACCTCGGCCAGCGTGTCGATGTCTTCCTGCGCGCGGCGGGCCAGCTTGATGCCATCCAGCGTCTGCGAGGCCTTGAGCCCCGTGGCCAGCTGCTCCAGCACCTCCTTGAAGGCCAGCCGGTCGGCGTCGAACCAGCCCGGCTCGCTCTCGATGCGCGTGAGCAGCGCGGCGGTCGCCTCCAGCGCGCCGGGCTGCAGCGCGGCCTCGGCCAGCCGCTGCTGGCGCTGCAGCAATTCGTGGAACAGCTGCTGGCCCAGCGCCTGCACCTCGCGGCGCTGCGCGGCGGGCAAACCCGCCTCGCCGTCCATCAGCACGACGATCTGGCGGTGCAGCGCCAGCAGGCCGTCGGCCTCGGTGCGCAGCTGTGCGGTGGCGCTGGCGTCCTGTGTGGCAGAGGCGGCGGGCAGCGCGGCCGGCACGTCGGCGGGGCGCTTCCCGCAGCCGGTCAGCGTGAAGGCGGCGGCAGCCAGCAGCAGGGCCACGGGGCGGGTCAGCGGGACGGTGGGCAGGCGCATCGGCAGGCGAAATCAGTGGAGCGGCGCGATTGTGGCGCCGCCGCATCTGCTGACACGGCGCGACCTTGGGGGGCACAGAATTCGGTTCCCCGAGTTCAGCCCCGCCTCCACCATGCGCCTGCAAGCTCTGACCCTGGCCCTCACCCTGGGCCTGTCCCTCGCCGCCCCCGCCGCCACGCCGGTCGAGCGCCTGACCGACATCGCCACGCGCTACTACGACGCCCGCGCCCGCTTCGACCCGGTGAGCGCCACGCAGCTGGACGACCATCGCTTCGACGACCAGCTGCCGCTGGACATCGCGCCGGCCGAGCGCGCGAAGCGCTTTGCGGCCTGGCGAGGGCTGCTGAAGGAACTGAGCGCGGTGCCCGTGAAGGCGCTGCCCCCCCGCCGAGCGCCTGAACCACGAGCTGCTGACGCAGCAACTGCGCGACCTGCTGGCCTTCGAGCCCTTCCCCGACCACCTGCTGCCGCTGCACCACATGGGCGCCACGCCCTTCCAGGTGGCGTTCTTCTCCAGCGGCCAGGCGGGCCAGCCGCTGAAGACCGCCGCGCAGCTGGACGCCTACCTGAAGCGCGTCGCCGGCCTGCCGGCCTGGTGCGACCAGGCCGTCGCCAACATGCGCGAGGGCATGCAGCGCGGCGTGGTGCAGTCCTTGCCCGTGGTGGAGGCGGTGCTGCCCATGCTGAAGAACCTGGCCGAAAGCGATGCCGAGCGCAGCGCGTACACGGCGCCGGTTCGGGCCCTGCCGGATGGCCTCTCTGCCGACGACCGTGCCCGCCTGGCTGCCGCTTACCGGCGCGAGTTCACGGAGCGCACGCAGCCGGCCTTGCGCCGCCTGGCTGCCTTCGTCGAGGCCGAGTACTTGCCCGCGGCCCGGCAGCGCGGCAGCATCGGCTGGAGCACGCTGCCCAACGGCCGCGCGTGGTACCGGCAATGGGTGCACGAACAGACCACCACCGACCTGACGCCCGAGCAGATCCACGCGCTGGGCCTGCAGGAGGTGGCGCGCATCCAGCGCGAGATCACCCGCCTGGCGCCGCAGATGGGCTTCACCGGCGACCCGCTGAAGGACGGCGGCCTGCTGGCCTGGGCGCGCAGCGACGCACGCTTCCGGCCGTTCAAGACCGAGGCCGAGATCCTGGATCACTACCGCGCACTGAACGCCCGCGTGATGCCGCAGCTGCCCCGGCTGTTCGGCCGCCAGCCGCGCATGGCGCTGGAGATCCGCCCCGAGCCCGAACTCACGCGCCAGACCGCGTCCGACCACTACACGCTGGGCCAGGCCGACGGCAGCGCGCCGGGCGTCTTCTGGGCCGTCATCACCAACCCGGCGGACTACAGCGTGTCGTCCATGGCCGCGCTGTTCCTGCACGAAGGCCAGCCGGGCCACCACTTCCACATGGGGTTGCAGGCCGAGATGCCGCTGCCCGAGTTCCGCCGCCGGCAGTGGATCAATGCGTTCGGCGAGGGCTGGGCGCTGTATGCCGAGACGCTGGGGCAGGACCTGGGCCTGTACGACGACCCCGTCTCCCTTGCCGGCGCGCTGCGCCTGGAGATCAGCCGCGCGGCGCGCCTGGTGGTCGACACCGGCCTGCATGCCAAGGGCTGGAGCCGCGAGCAGGCGCTGGCCTACTGGCGCGACACCACCGGTGCCAACGAGCTGCAGGCGGCCGCGCAGATCGACCGCTACCTCGCGTGGCCCGGCCAGGCGCTGGGCTACAAGATCGGCGCGCTGAAGATCCAGGAGCTGCGCCGCCGTACCGAGCAGAAGCTGGGCGCGAAGTTCAGCCTCGCGGCCTTCCACGACCAGGTGCTGGGCGAGGGGTCGCTGCCGCTGTCGGTGCTGGAGCGGCGCGTGAACGCATGGATCGCGTCGCAGACCCGCTGACCTGCAGTCGCCTTCTTGCAGGCCGGTCCGGATGACCGGCTTGTTTTTGATCAATTGTTCGAGTATTCTGGAAATATGGATGAACAAGACGTCGTCAAGGCCCTGGCCGCGCTGGCCCAGCCGGTGCGGCTGAAGGTGTTCCGCGCGCTGGTCGTCACCGGCGATGCGGGGCTCACGCCTGGCACGATGGCCGAGGGCCTGGACATGCCCGCCAACACGCTGTCCTTCCACCTGAAGGAGCTGGTGAACGCCGGCCTGGTGACGCAGGAGCGCGCGAGCCGCAACCTCATCTACCGGGCGGCCTATGGGCGCATGAACGCGCTGCTGGGCTACCTCACCGAGAACTGCTGCCAGGGCGCCGGCTGCGTGGTGCCCGCCAAATCCTGTTGCTGAACCCGTTGCCGAAGGAGTCGTGATGAAGCGCTTTCATGTGCATGCCCATGTCGAGGACCTGCAGGCCAGCGTGGCCTTCTACGAGAAGCTGTTCGGCGCCGCGCCGACGCGGCTGGAGGTGGACTACGCCAAGTGGATGCTGGACGATCCGCGCATCAACTTCGCTATCTCCACCCGCGGCGGCAAGCCCGGGGTGGACCACCTCGGCATCCAGGCCGACACACCCGAGGAGCTGGCCGAGCTGAAGGCCCGCGCCCGGGCGGCGGACGCGCCCGTGCTGGACGAAGGCGCCACCACCTGCTGCTATGCGCATAGCGAGAAACACTGGGTGACCGACCCGCAGGGCATCGCCTGGGAGCACTTCCAGACGCTGGCCGACATCCCCACCTTCAGCGCCCGCCAGACGGCCGCGCCGCAGGCGGCGCCGGCCTGCTGCCCCGCGCCCGCTCGTGGCAAGCCGCTGGGCATTGCCGTCAAGTCCGACTCGTCCTGTTGCTGAGCCATGACCACCCACGTCCTCATCCTGTGCACCCACAACTCGGCCCGCAGCGTGTTGGCCGAGGGCATGCTCAACCACTGGGCCCGGCGCCTGGGCAAAGACGTTCGAGCCCACAGTGCCGGCAGCGCGCCCAGCGGGCGCATCAACCCGTTCGCGCTGGAGGCGCTGCAGAACGCAGGCATTGACACCACCGGCGTGCGCAGCAAGAGCTGGGACGAGTTCACCTCGCCCGAGGCGGTGCCGCTGGGCCTGGTCATCACCGTGTGCGACAGCGCGGCGGCCGAGACCTGCCCGGTGTTCTTCGGCGGCCACGGCGATGGCGGCGGCCAGCCGGCCAAGGTGCACTGGGGCTACCCCGACCCGTCCAACGCCGACGGGGGTGACGAGGGCAGGCGCCGCGCGTTCGAGCTGACGCGCCAGGCCATCGGCTACCGCATGCTGCAGCTGCTGCAGCTGCCGCTGGGCACGATGAACCGGGCGCAGCTGCAGCAGGCGGCCAGCGAGATCGCGACGCGCTGATGGGCCCCACCCTGCCCCGCCGGCTGCTGGCGGAGGGTCTCGGCACGTGCCTGCTGCTGGCGGTCGTCATCGGCTCCGGGGTCATGGCCGAGCGGCTCGCCGGCGGCAATGTCGCGCTTGCGCTGCTGGCCAACACGCTGGCCACCGTGGGCGGCCTCGTGGTGTTGATCGAGGTGTTCGGGCCGGTCAGCGGTGCGCACTTCAACCCGGCCGTCAGCGCCGTCATAGCCCTGCGCGGCGAGCTGCCCGTCACGGCGCTGCTGCCGTATGTCGCCGCGCAGCTGGCCGGCGCGTTGCTGGGCGCCTGGCTGGCGCATGCGATGTTCGACCTGAGCCTGCTGCAGGTCTCCACCAAGCCGCGCAGCGGCACCGGGCAGTGGATCGCTGAGGCCGTGGCGACCTTCGGGCTGCTGCTGGTCATCCTGCGCGCGCCGGCCGGCCGGGTGTCGGCCTTGGTGGCCGCCTACATCGGCGCGGCGTACTGGTTCACCGCGTCCACGTCGTTCGCCAACCCGGCCGCCGTGTTCGGCCGCATGTTCAGCGACAGCTTCGCCGGCATTGCGCCGGCCAGCGCGCCGGGCTTCGTCGTGGCCGAGTTCATCGGCGCGCTGCTGGCCCTGCTCGCGCACCGCGCCCTGGGCGCTTCAAGACATGACTGATATCACCCTCTTCCACAACCCCCGCTGCGGCACGTCGCGCAATGTGCTGGCGCTGATCCGCCATGCCGGCTTCGAGCCGCGCGTCGTCGAGTACCTGAAGACGCCGCCCACGCGCGACGACGTCCGCGCGCTGGCCGCCGCCACGGGCCAGCCGCTGCGCGCGCTGCTGCGCGAGAAGGAGGCCGCGTTCGCCGCACTGGGCCTGGCAGACCCGGCGCTGGGCGACGACGCGCTGCTGGACGCCATCGCGCAGCACCCGGTGCTGCTGAACCGCCCCATCGTCGTCACGCCGCTGGGCACGGCGCTGTGCCGGCCGTCGGAGGCGGTGCTGGCGCTGCTGCCCGTCGGCCCGCTGCCGCCGTTCACGAAGGAAGACGGCGAGGTGGTGCACGACGACGGCCGCCGCCGCGGCTGACCCTGGTCAGTCCAGCGGCCAGGGCACGCCCTGGGGCAGGCGGGCCGGGTCGTCCGGCGCGGCCGGCTTGGCGCGCCGGCCCTTGGCGGGCACGTCCGCCGCCCGCCACCAAGGCGCGGCGCGCTCGCCATGCGCCGGCTCCACGGCCTCGCCCAGCCGCGGCATGAGCAGCTGCGCGCCGTGCTGGGGCGCCAGCTGCAGCAGCGTCTCGGCCGGCTGGTCCCTGTCGTGCAGCGCCAGGCTGAACGTGCCCCAGTGCACCGGCAGGAAGGCGCCGCCGCCGAGGTGGTCCAGCGCCTTCAGCGCGTTCTCCGGGCCGAGGTGGATGTCGCCCCACGACGGGTGGAAGGCGCCCACCTCCAGCATGACGAGGTCGAACGGCCCGAAGCGCTCGCGGATGGCCGCGTACTCGCTCGTCAGCCCCGTGTCGCCGCTGAAGAACACGCGGTGCCTGGGCGTCTCGATGACGAGGGACGACCACAGCGTCGCGTTGCGGTCGTTCAGCGACCGGCCCGAGAAATGCTGCGACGGCGCGGCGTGGATGCGCAGCTCGGCCGCCGGGTGCTGCCAGTGCTCCCACCAGTCCAGCTCCACGATGCGTTCCGGCGGCACGCCCCAGGCCTGCAGGTGCGCGCCCACGCCGAGCGACGTGATGAAGGGCACGCGCTGCAGCGCTACCAGCTCCTTGACGGTGGCCATGTCCAGGTGGTCGTAGTGGTCGTGCGAGATGACGACGGCGTCCAGCGGGGGCAGGGCGTTCAGCGCCAGCGGCACCGGCTGGAAGCGCTTCGGCCCGGCCAGCTGCGATGGCGACGCGCGCTTGCCCCACACCGGGTCGGTCAGCACGCGCAGGCCGGCTATCTCGATCATGACGGTGGAGTGGCCCAGCCATGTCGCGCGCAGCCCGCTGCCGGCGGGCTTGAGCCAGGCGTCCAGCGGGTTGGCCGACGGCAGCGGCGCGCCGGGCGTGCGCCGGCCCTCGGCGCACAGGAAGTCCGACAGCGACGGCCGCGCCGTGCGGTCGCGCAGCCCGGGCTCGATGGGGTGGACGTTGTGGAAGCCCTCGCCCTGGTCCGTCACCCGGTAGCGCTTTGATGCCCGCATGCGTTCGAGACGGAGGCCGGTGGCGCGTTTGCCGAGAGATTTCATCGAGGGGCCGGAGCAGAGGCGGGACCCGCTGACATGGCGCCGTGCGCCGTGCTTTCAAGCCCGTGCGCCGCGCGCGCCTTCAGGCATTGCTCGTCGCCGGGTTGCACGCTGCGGCAGGTGCTGGAGCGCTGCTCGTAGATGCCGCAGCCCACGTCGCGCCCCACCTCGCCCTGCAGCGCGATGCAGCGCACCGGCCGCGCCTCGGTGCCGGCCATGCAGCGGTGCAGCGTGCCCACCGGCCGCGTCAGCGCCACCGGCACCGTGCCGCCCGGCGCGTCGTCGGCCTCAGCCCAGTAGAACGACACGCGGAACTGCGCGCAGCAGGCGCCGCAGCGCTGGCAGTCCAGGGGCGTCGAGGTCATGCCTGTCTATGTTGAGTGCCCGCACCCATCGTGACGAAGAACATGCGGCTGGGCCGGGCCACCTTGGCCGTGTGCCACACGCCGCGCGGCACGACGACGGCGCCACGGCCCTCGATGCGCTGCACCTGCAGGCCGGTGGGCAGTTCCAGGTGGAACTCGATGTCGCCGTCCAGCAGGTAGACGAACTCGTCGCCGTTCGGGTGCATCTCCCAGCTGCGCCAGTCGGCGTCGCAGCTGAACTCGGACACCAGCCAGTCGCGGCCCAGCGCGTCCAGCGTGGCGGGCGGCTGGCCCCAGAACTCGCCGCCACCGGGCAGCTGGCGGATGCCGCCGGCGCTGTCGAGCAGCGCGTAGACGTGTTCGGGCTGGAATGGCATGGAAAGCTCCTCGGTCATCCGGCGTCGCTTGAAATGCCGGACGGCGTCATCATCTCCCAGCCATGGCTACCGTTGTCCGCCTCACCGTCCCCCCAGAACTGCTGTCCCTTGCCCGCCTGGCGCAGCTGCTCCAAGGCCTGGAAGGCCAGGGCCGTGCCGCCGACCCGCACCAGTACCAGCTGCTGGTGCGCAAGCTGACGGCCGAGCTGCACGAGCACCAGGCCCATGAGGCGCTGCCCGCGCTGCTGGACCACTTCCCCGCCGCCGCCGAGGTCTACGAGAACCTGCAATACGGCCACGCGGGGCTGGTGCGCGCGCCGCTGGAGATGTCGCTGAGTTCCGAGCTCGCGGCCCGCGAGCTGCTGGCGCGCGTGAAGCCGGGCTGAGGCCTGCCCCTCAGCGGCCCTGCCGGGCGAGCTGGAAGACCCGCACCGTGTCGTTCAGCCGTGCCGCCTGCTGCTGCAGCGCGCTGGCGGCGGCGGCGCTCTGCTCCACCAGGGCGGCGTTCTGCTGCGTCATCTGATCGAGCTCGGCCACCGCCGTGCCGACCTGGCCGATGCCGCTGCTCTGCTCCAGCGTCGCGGCGCTGATCTCGCCGATCAGGTCGGCCACGCGCTGCACCTGGGCCACGATGTCGTGCATCGCATCGCCCGCGGAGCCCACCAGCGCGGCGCCGGCCTCGACGCGCTCGGTGCTGCTGCCGATCAGCGTCTTGATCTCGCGCGCCGCCTCGGCGCTGCGCTGGGCCAGGCTGCGCACCTCGCCGGCCACCACGGCGAAGCCGCGGCCCTGCTCGCCCGCGCGGGCCGCCTCGACGGCCGCGTTCAGCGCCAGGATGTTGGTCTGGAACGCGATGCCGTCGATGACGCCGATGATGTCGGCGATGCGCCGCGAGCTGGCGGTGATCTCGTCCATCGTGGCCACCACGCGGCCCACCACGTCGCCACCGCGGGCGGCGGCCGCGCTGGCCGAGCTCGCCAGCTGGCGCGCCTGCACGGCCGTGTCCGCGTTCTGCTGCACGGTGGCGGTCATCTGCTCCATGGAGGCCGCCGTCTGCTGCAGATTGGCCGACTGCTCCTCGGTGCGCTGCGACAGGTCGGCATTGCCCGACGCGATCTGCTGCGCGCCCGTGGCGATGGAGTCGGACGCCTCGCGCACCTGGGCCACGATGCCCGCCAGCTCGGCGCGCATGCTGGCCAGGCTGGCCAGCACGCTGCCGGCCGGCGCCGTGGCGTCGTCCAGCGGGCGCAGGTCGCCGGAGGCGACGCGGCGTGCCGCGGCGTTCAGCAGCGCGGGCTCGGCGCCCAGCGCGCGCATCAGGTAGCGCGTCAGCAGCCAGCCGGCAGCCAGCGCGAATAACAGGCTCAGCACGCACACGGCCAGCAGCACGCTGCGCTGGCTGCGGTAGCCGGCGTCGGCCTCGGCCACGGCGGCGGCGTCGCGCTCGCGGGTGTAGCCGAGGTAGTCGTCGGAGGCGGCCACCAGCGCCGCCAGGTTGGGGCGGCATTCCTTGATGAGCTTGGCCAGCGCGTCGTCCACCTGGCCGTCGTTGGCCAGCTGGAAGATCTGCCGCGCGATGGGGCCGTAGACGGCCTCCACGCGGGCAATGGTGTCGATGCGGCTGCGCGCGCCGTCACTGACGTCGGCCGCCCGCGCCATCTGCAGCAGCGCGGCCAGCCGCTCCTGCACATCACGGTCGGCCTGGGCGACGCGCGCGCGCTCGTCGGCCCGGTCGGCGTCGTCGGTGACGAGCAGCAGGTTGCGGATGGCGACCGCCCGGCGGTCCACCGCCGTGCGCACCGCATTGGCCGCCATGGCCCGGGCATTGATGCCGTGCAGATAGTCCTCGAAACGCTGGTTGGCGTCGGCCAGCGCCCGCAGCGCCAGGCCCGACACGATCAACACCAGCAGCGACAGCACGCCAAACGCCATCGCCAGCCGCTTCTGAACCGAAAGATCACCCAACATGAATCAACCTGTGAAAACGGCTTGCGGCCGACACAGCCTGCTCACCAGGGGTGCGATGGTGTCAGGGGAGCGCCCGTCTGGCGCATATCTGGTTTGCGTGAAACAAGATGTGACGTGAATTTTGACAGCGCTTTCGCGCCGTGATGAACAGCCGGCCGCTGGAAGCGCATGTGGCGTTGAAGCCGGCGGCGCACGGCAGGTTGGAACAGGTGCGACGGGGCGGCAGCGGCAGCTCAGCGCGCCGGCCAGCCGGCGCTGGGCGCGCACGACCGTCGGCTGTGCATTCGCATGGACAAGGTCACCTCCGTGACCGCCGCGGCACACAAGCTGGCGAGATTGATCGACGCGATGCCGACCCGAGGGCATCCGTACGCAGACTTGAGGTAGGACTGTTTCGAGGAGCGCTACCGCCAGCGCGTCGTCGCCAGCTTCAGCCGGGGTGCTCGGCAGCCCGGTCTCAAGCTGATGCCAGGCGCGGCAACGACTTGAGCGTGAGCCAGGCCGTTGCATGGGCGCACTGGAATCAACTACTTGGACGGTGTTTCCTGAGAGGTCTCAAACGCATCGCTTGCCTCCAAACCCCGGATGAATGACTCGAAGTCCTTCGCGAGGTACGTAATCTTGTAGTTGTTTTCCTGGTCGATATGAACCACGGCGGGTTCACCGTGAGGGCCACATTCGCGATAGTCTAGGCAGAACATATCGTGACCGGCAGAAGGGCAATCTGCGAAGTAAATGCCAATCGGGGGATATCCCCACTCTTCGACCCAGAAGGCGCTATTGAACTTGCCGCACAGGGAGCAAGGCTGTTCTCGACCGATGGAGTAAATGCCGGTTATCGCGACATGGTCGGCCGCCCACGAAGTTTGCGCGTTGGTGCGGTAGTTTGAGAACCGTGGAATTCCGCCATTTTGACTTCGCATCAACGCGATATAGGAACCGGGAAGTTTGTAGCCAAGTTCGCCTTCGACCATGGCGACATCTTGCTCAGTGAACAATGGTCCAACGTATGCTTCACGTGCATAGTGGGAGTCCTCCCAGAAGTTGCTCAGGTCAAATCCCGAAAATGGGTCGGTGGTTGTCATGAAGCATGGTCGGCGTTGGCCGGCGCGCGCCGGTCGTGCCGAGAGCTGTTAGTCGCAGTCTTGGTAGCCGCCAATTGCACCGCAGGCGCGACACCGAAAGATGTACGCCGTTGGCGATCCGTCTCTGTCGAGCGCCTCGAAAAAGTCATCCCATTCGCGACCATTGGCCAGCCCGGTTGAGTCTTGAATTGCTTGGATGGCTTCAGGCCCCAAAGCAGATAGCTCGGCCTTGCCTGCCCGGCCCAAGAAACTTGCCGCGTCACCGCAGTGCGTCCACCAACGCTCCTGCTGCCAACCGCTGAATCCAGGCGTTCGGTTTGCCACTTCATCAACAACGTGGTGAGGAACAGGACTCCACTCACCACCACCCACAGAGACTTCATCAGTGAACGAGACCCCGAGCTGTTCGTGGGCGCGGCCGTCGGCAATACACCAAGGACAGATACAGTCGTCGTAATCGACCTCACCAAATACCGGCCCTGAGTAGATTAATCCTTGAGCGCGGCCGCAACAAACACATTTCGTATCCGATTCGACAATGCTGCCGGTCGCAATTGGGTCTGGATGGTATTTAAAGAATGGGAGAATCAAAGCAAGCTCTCCAGAATGGCTAATCACGGTTTGTTTGGCAATCAAGGCATGGCTCGCTCATCCGCCTTCTCATCAAACGGGTGACTGTCATTAAAGGTCCTTGACCTGTTCAACCTTGAGATTCGAGACAGGCCAGGCCGTCAATCGCCGCAAGATCAGCTCGCGAAGCGCTTCAAGCTCGGCGCCGTCCTCAACCTTGTCATTCAGGATGAAGCGAGGCCGGCGCGAGGTGAGCTGCATCTGGAACTGCGAGCGGTCGTCGTTGGTGGAGACGTCCACCGCAAGCTTGATCGGCCCGTCCTCGAACCAGGCAAACCATCCCCAGTCCTCCTGGTTTGCCTGCAGGTCGTCGCCGTACTTCTCTCGCAACGCGGGAAGCAGCCGGTCCAGAACCACATCGCCGCCGATGCAGCAATCGTTGATGTACAGGCCTGCGTCTGCAATGGCGACCTGCTTCGAGAAGGTCACGATGTACGGCATTCGTGCCTCAGGACGGGTTGCGAAGGTTCAATCATCCGGTCAACCAGCCCATGCCTGATGACGCAGCGAGCAAAGCGCCAACCACCGCATTCCTGCCCAGCGCTCACAGCCGCCTCAACCCGATCTCGAACACCACCCCATCCGCCACATTCCGCGCCGCAATGCGGCCGCCCATCTTGGCCAGGTAGGTCTTGGCGACGAACAGCCCCTGGCCGCGGCGCTGGCCGTCCTCGGGGGCTGCATCGCTGACGCCGTAGTCGAAGATGCGCGCGAGCTGGTCGTCAGGAATCTGCGGGCCCTGGTTGTGGATGTCCACGGTCGCCAGCTCGCCGTCCACGCGCAGCGCCAGCGCGACGGGCGTGCCGGGCACGCGGTAGCGGTCGGCGTTGGTCAGCACGTGGGTGAGGGCGTCTTCCAGCGGGTATTCGTCGGCCTGCACCCAGACCGGCTCGGGCGACGGCATGTAGACGACATCGGCGATGCCGGCATAGGCGGCGTTCTCGGCCACCTGGCGCAGGAAGGCGTCCAGGTCCAGCCGGCCCACGGCCAGCGTCGCGGCGGCGAGCGCTTCGCTGGGCGAGGCCTGGCCGTACAGCACCTTCACAGCCTGCTGCATGCGCTGCACGTAGCGGCGGCTGGGGTCGTCGTCGCCGGCGTGCAGCAGCATCAGCGACTGCAGCGGCGACATGATCTCGTGGCCCACGGCGTGCCATTGGTCGTGCTCGCGCTCGGCGCGCAGCTGCTCGCGGCGCAGGCTGTCGCGGGCGTGCTGCAGCAGGTCGGCCAGCGTGCCGGCCAGGATGCCCAGCTCGTCGCGGCCGCGCAGGCCGGCCACGTCCAGCGTGCCCAGTTCGGAGTGCCCCGGCTGCTGCAGCTGGTGCGACAGCGCCGCGGCGCGCTTCGTCAGCGTCGCCACGCGGCGGATCAGCCCCATCTCGATGATGAGCCAGGCCAGCGCCAGGGCCGCCAGCATGGCGCCCACCGGCCAGGCCAGCCGGGCGGCGCTGGCGCTCAAGGACCGGTCCAGCCCCTGCAGATCGCCGGTCAGTGTCACCTCGAAGCGGCCGGCCGGCGTCGTCACGGTGTCGCGTGCGGTCAGCGTGCGCGGCGTGGCGGGCGCGGGCAGGTGCTGGATGAGCGCCGTCAGCCACGGCGACGGCGGCGTGGCGGTGTCGTCGGCACCCTGCAGCAGCGCGACGACGGTGTTGTTGCCGCGCGTGATCTTCAGCGTCTCGCCGGGCGACAGCGTGCCGGACAGCCGCGCCAGCGTCAGCGGCGGCTGCGCGCCGGGGGCCGCGCTGTCGAACAGCGTGGCGCCACCCGGCCCCAGCAGCGCCAGGCGCAGGCCCGTGCGCGGCAGGTCCGCCGGCGGCCACTGCGGCCCGCCGGGGCGGAACAGTGCCTCGCGGAAGGCCTCCACCGGCACGCGCAGCGACACCGTGGTGCGGCGCGGGCAGGGCTCGCCGGTCTCGCCGGCGGCCAAGCAGGGCCCCTCGCGCCACACCCAGCCGCGGAAGTCGCGCTGCGGCCGGGCCTTGCGCGGCAGCGTGGCGGTGTCGTCGGCCGCCTCGACGGCGAACCCGGGCAGCTGGCCGCGCTGCGCGTCCAGCATCTCGACCGGCGCCAGCCAGTGCTGCGTCGTGCCGGCGCGCTGCAGGCTGACGCGCACGCGGTGCACGTCGGCAATGTCCAGCGCGCCGCGTTCGCGGCTCACCAGCGGCGGCGCGTCCAGGCTGGCCACCAGGTAAACGAAGCCGCCGGCGTAGGCATTGCTGCCCACGGCCGCGCACAGGCTGGCGCCCCCGGGGTACTGCAGCGAGCAGCCGGCCATCTCGATGGCGCGCTGCGCCTTCGTCGCGTCGTCGAAATCGATGGCGCCGAACGGCAGCACCAGCGGCGCCACCCAGCCGGCATCGACCTGCGCCGGCTCGGGGTTCAGCAGCGCCAGCTGGCCCGACGGGTGGCGCAGCTGGGCCACCACCTCGGCCAGCGACTTGGCAAACGTCTGCTCGTAGCGCTGCGCGTTGCGCTGGCGCTCCTCGTTCAGCAGCGCCAGCGCGAGGGCCAGCGTGGCCAGCGCCAGCGCGATGAAGACGAGGTGGAAGACGATGCGGTTGCGGAAGGCCGCCAGCCCCAGGCGCGGCATGTCCGCCAGCGTCACATCGACCGGCCCCAGCCTCATCCGCCGGTCCAGCGGAAGCCGCGCATCGGGATGTTCTCGATGCCGTCGAACGCCGGGTCCACGTCGCGGAAGGCGTCGCGGATCGTGGCCACGTGCTTGCGCACGTTGTCGCGGTTGCGGCCGCTCTTCACCACGTCGAACAGCTCTTCATAGCTGACCACCTCGCCGGTGCGTGCATGCAGCGTAGCGAGGATGCGCTGCGCCGTCAGCGGCAGGTTGACGCGCTGGCCGCGCCACATCGGCGTGCGCTGCTTCAGCGGGTCCAGCTGCAGGCTGGCATCGGCCTTGGCCGTTGCCGGCTTCGCCGCGGGTTCCTTGAGCCGCGCGGTGCGCAGGATGTCCAGGAAGGTCTCGACGAACTCGGCCTCGTCGAAGGTCGTCTTCTGCAGGTAGTCCCAGGCGTCCAGCGCCTTCATGATGCTGCGGTAGATGGC
>JAYSCT010000056.1:0-29603 GCA_041914785.1 Roseateles sp. | reverse complement strand
TGCGCACCGGCTCGCCCTTCAGGGGTTCGGTGCGGGCGCAGATGGCGTCCCAGCTCTCGTAGGCCTGCTTCACGTCGTCGGGCGACAGCGCGTAGCTGGCGCCAGGCAGGCCGGCCGGCACGCCGGGCTTCATGCCCTCCCAGCCGTCGAGCTTGCCGATGAAGACGAAGCGCGACTCGCTGTGTTCGAGGATCTGCGTGATCGTCTCGGCAGCCAGCGTCGGGTACAGCGGCACGCTGACATAACCGGCCATCCAGATGGCGAGGTCGCTCATCAGCCACCAGGCGCAGTTCTTGGACAGGATGGCCACCTTGGCGTCGGCCGGCCAGCCCTCGGCCTGGCCCTTGGCCTTCAGGAACGCGGCCATGCGGCGCACCTGGTCGCCCACCTGGGCCCACGTGAAGTCCTTCACCTCCGTGCCGCCCATGGGCTGTGTCAGCGTGACGGCGTTGCTGGCGGTGCGCTCCCAGTGATACAGGCGGGGCAGCGCAAGCTGGTCGGCGGCGATGGTGGCCATGGATGTCTCCTTCGACGTTCTTTTCGGACCCGCGAAGTTACCGCGAGGGAACGGCGTTCTCCTGCGGGTAAACACTTTTTGTCGTGACGACCTGCCCGATTTCCGTAGGGCGGGGACTCTAGAAACGGCGGTCCGCGCTCAGAACTGACCGGCCCACTGCGGCCGCCACTGGCCGCGGCCCAGCTCGGCGCGCAGCGCATCCAGCGGGTGTTGCTGCAGCCAGGGCGGCCGCAGCGCGTCGGCCCACGCCAGCGCCGCCGCGGCATCGGGCGTGCCCACGAGGCTGGCCGCCAGGTCCAGCTGGGCGCGCCAGTGCGGCAGGCCTTGCGGCGCGGGCAGCGCGTCCAGCAGCGCGACGCGCTCGCGCAGCCCGGCCAGGCTGGCGTCGCGGTCGCCGCCGGCGCGGGCCAGCTCGCCGGCGAGCTGGGCGACGCGGCTTTGCAGCTGGCGGTGCACGCGCAGCCAGGGCTGGGCCTGCAGGTCCTGCAGCGGCGCCAGCGCGCGGGCGGCGAGCTCAAGGTCGCCCAGCCGCAGGCCCACGCGCGCCAGCGCCAGGCCGGCCTCGGCCCACGGCGGGCCGCTGATGTCGCGGCTGTGCGCCAGCTCGTCGGCGAGCGGGCGCGCGGCGGGCAGCCAGTCGGCGGCGCGGTCGGGCTGGGCCAGCGCGCGGGCCAGCAGCGCGGCGGTCTCGCGCGGCAGCCGCAGCGTGGGGTGGCGGGCGGCCTCGGGCGGCAGGCCGGTCGCCATGGCCTCGTGCACCTGCACGGCCTGTGCGTAGTCGCCGCGTTCGACGAAATGGCGCGCCAGGTCGGCGCGCATGCGCTGGCTGCTGGAGTTGCCGGGCCCCAGCAGCGCGTCCATGTCGGCGACGAGCTGGCGCGCCGCCTCGACGCTGGCCTCGGGGCGGCCCAGCCGCGCCTGCACGTTCCACAGGTGCTGGCGCGAGCGCGTCACGAAGCGCGCGCGATGCGGCGGCGCCGTGGCCCACGACGGGCGCGTGGCCGCGATGAGGCGCTCGGCGTCCAGCAGCCGGCCCTCGGCCACACGCAGCTGGTAGAGGTAGGTGTTGTAGTACGGGTACTCGAAGTCGGTGGGCTGGTACTGGCGCTGCACGATGGGCCAGGCCCGGGCGTGCATGGCCTCGGCGTCGGCAAAGCGCGCCGCGCCCGCGTAGGCCACGATGAGCTGGTACAGCAGGTTGACGAGGTCGTTCTCCTGCTCGGAGCCCGGCCGCGCCCGCGACAGCTGCGGCAGCAGCGGCTCGCCCAGCGCGATGACCTCCAGCGGCGAGTTCAGCGCCGTGTAGATGCGCGCCAGCCGCAGCCGCGCGGTCACCGTGCGTTCGTCGGCCTCGCCCCACTGCCGCGCACTGACGGTGATGAGCTCCTGCGCCAGCGGGATGGCGATGTCGTGGCGGTTCATGTCCGAGTAGGTCGCCACCATCACGTCCAGCACGCGGGTGTAGGTGGCGTCGTCGCCGGCGAAGCGCTGGCGCAGCTCGGCGCGGCTCTTCTCCAGCACGTCGAAGATGGTGGGCACGCGGCCGCCGTGCCGGTCGGGGTTGGCCGACGCCAGCAGTTCGGTCAGGTAGCGCGTGACCTCCTCGCTCTGGCGGGCGGCGGCCTGGGCCTGGTTGCGCTGCCACAGGCTGGTGGCCAGGCCGGCACTGAGCGTTGCAAACACGGCCGCGCCGCCCACCGCCAGCGCCAGGTTGCGCCGCGTCCACAGCCGCACGCGGTGGCGCCAGTCCTCGGCGCGCACGCTGACCGGGCGTTGCGCCAGCCAGCGCTCCAGGTCGTCGATGAAGCCGCCCACGCTGGCATAGCGCTCGGCCGGGTCGCGGCGCATGGCCTTGGCGGCCACGGCCTCCAGGTCGCCGGCGGCGCGGTCGGCGTCGCGCGGGCGGCCGGGGCCGGTGTCGGGGCCACCGTCGTCGCGGCCGGTGGTGCGCGACAGGCGCCGCGCCTGGCCGTGCAGCACCGCATGCTCCAGCGCCGTGCGGCCGAGGCCGCGCCTGCCGAACGGCAGCTGGCCGCTGGCCAGCTCGTACAGCATGACGCCCAGCGAGTAGATGTCGGTGGCCACGCCGATGGCGCCGCCGGTGATCTGCTCGGGTGCCGCGTAGGCTGGCGTCAGGCGGCGGCCGGCCAGCTGCGTGAGCTGGCTGTCGGCCTGCTGGCCGGAGTCGTCCAGCAGGCCGGCGATGCCGAAGTCCAGCAGCTTGGTGCGGCTGCCGCCCGCGGGGCCGATCCCACGGGCGGCAGCGTCCCCCCGGGGGACCGCCCGCGTACCCGCGGGCGAGGGGTAGGCCTCGTCCAGCATCACGTTGCTGGGCTTGAGGTCGCGGTGCACGATGAGTTGCGCGTGCGCGTGCTCCACCGCGCGCGCCACGTCCACCAGCAGGCGCACGCGCTCGGTGAGCCCGAGGTCGTGCGCGCGTACATGCTCCGACAGCGTGCGCCCGGCCACGTACTCCAGCACGAGGAAGGCACGGCCGTCCTGCTCGCCGGCGTCCAGCAACCGCGCGATGCCCGGGTGCGTCAGCCGCCCCAGCAGCGCGCGCTCGCGGGCGAAGCGCGCGGCCAGGCCGCTGCCGGCCACGTCGTCGCGCAGCAGCTTGATGGCGGCCTCGCCCTGGTAGAGGCCGTCGGCCCGCTCGGCGCGCCAGACCTGGCCCATGCCGCCTTCGCCCAGCAGCTCGGCCAGGCACCAGGCGCCGAAGCGGTCGCCGGCCTGCGGCGCGCGCGCCGTGGCGCCGGGCGGGTCGGCCAGCGCTGCGGCCAGCTGCTGCTCGAAGCCGGTGAGGCCGGTGATGCCGGCCGTGGCGGTCAGGTCGTCATCGGGCAGGCTGACCAGCATGCGGGCCAGGCGCGCCGCCAGCTCGGGCGGCTGCAGCGCGGCCAGCCGGGCCTCGCGCTCGGTGGGTGGCAGCTCGGCCAGCTCGTCGTACAGCGCGGACAGGCGCTGCCAGTCGGTGGCCTGCAAGCCAGCGGCCATCAGTACACGGTGTTGGGCGGGTCGCCCAGCAACTCCTGCAGCAGCGCGCGCGCCTTCAGCAGCTCGCGGTTGATGCTGCGCGTGGAGAGGTTGCGCAGCGTCGCCACCTCGGCGATGGTCAGGCCCGCGAAGCCGATCATCTCGATGAGTTCGTACAGGCCCGGGTCCAGCTCGCGCATGCGTTCCAGCGCCTGGTCCAGACCGATCAGGTCCACCGCCTGGCTCTGCACGGCGGCCACGTCGCCGGCGGCGGACAGCGTCACCATGACGGCGTCGCCACCGCGCTTGTCGCGGCCCTCGGTGCGCAGGTGGTCGATGACGACCGAGCGCAGCACGCGGCCCACGTAGGCGAAGAACTGGCCGCGCGTGTCGCCCTGCAGACCCTGCTGGTCGGCCATGCGCAGGAAGCCCTCGTGCACCAGCGCCGTCGTGTTCAGCCCCGCCGCGTGGCCGCTGTGCGCGAGCCGCACGCGGGCGACGCGCTTGATCTCGGGGTACAGCACCGCGTAGAGCTGCTGCAGCGCCGCGGCGTCCCCGCGCGCGGTGCCGGCCAGCAGCTCGGTGATCGCGGGCGAGGTGACCACGTCAGTGGTCGTCCTGGAACGCGGCCAGCGCCGCGGCCACGTCGGCCTCGCTGGCTTCGCGCTGCACCGGCGCATCGGCCACCCAGCCGTCCTTCTTCAGCCGTGCGACCCACTGGCCGGCCTCGCGGCCCTGGTCGAACGCGTGGCTCTGCAGCAGCAGCTCGCCGCCGGCCGACAGCAGCTTGAAGTAGAACTTGCCGTCCGCCTCGCGGTACTGCTTGAAGACCGGCAGCGCGGCCTTCTCAGCCTTGGCCACGGCGGTGGTGGCCGTCTTCGTGTAGGGGCGCAGGCCCACGGCTTCGCGCAGCGTCTTCAGGAACGGCACGGCGATGGCGCGGGCCTTGGCGGCGCCGGCCTGCAGCGTGGCCTCCAGCTGCTCGGGGTGAGCCATCAGCTCGGCGTAGCGGGCGCGCATGGGGCCGATCTGCGCCTCGATCTGCGCCACCAGCTGCTGCTTGGCCTCGCCCCAGCCCAGGCCGGCGCGCAGCGCGGCGCGGAAGGCGGCGCGCTCGTCCGGTGTGGCAAAGGCGTCGTAGATCGTGACGAGCGCCTGGCCCTCGGGGTCCTTGGGTTCGCCGGGCAGCCTGCTGTCGGTGACGATGCGGGCCACCGCGTCCTGCAGCGCCTTGGGCCCGCCCTCGAAGAGCGGGATGACGTTGTCATAGCTCTTGCTCATCTTGCGGCCGTCCAGCCCGGGCAGCAGCTCCATCTCGGCATCGGTCACCGCCTCCGGCAGCGTGAACAGCGCCTGGCCGCGGCCGAACAGGTGGTTGAAGCGCTGGGCCACGTCGCGGGCCATCTCGATGTGCTGGATCTGGTCCTTGCCCACTGGCACCTTGTGCGCGTTGAACATCAGGATGTCGGCGGCCATCAGCACCGGGTAGCTGAACAGGCCCATGCTGACGTTGGCGTCGGGCTCCTCGCCGGCCGCCACCGCCGCGTCCACGGCCGCCTTGTAGGCATGGGCGCGGTTCATCTGGCCCTTGGCCGTGACGCAGGTCAGCAGCCAGGTCAGCTCGGGGATCTCGGGGATGTCGCTCTGGCGGTAGAAGGTGACGCGGTCGGTGTCCAGCCCGGCGGCCAGCCAGGTGGCGGCGATGGCGCGGCTGGAGTGGGCGAGGCGGTCCGGGTCGTCGCACTTGATCAGCGCGTGGAAGTCGGCCATGAAGAAGAAGCTCTCCACGCCCGCCGCGCGGCTGGCGGCGATGGCCGGGCGGATGGCGCCGACGTAGTTGCCGAGGTGCAGGGTGCCGGTGGTGGTGATGCCGGTCAGGACGCGGTAGGACATGGAGAGGCCAGGCCGAAAAAGATCAGCCCGGATTGTGGCCTCTGCTTCGATGCCGCGAAAAGCAGAGGCCGAGCGCCGGGCCGCCCCAAGCCGACCCGCGGGCAATGTGCGTTCGGCTCCATGCCGCACGCATCGCCGCCCCCTCGGGGGCTGAGGCCGGACACGGCCAGTCCAGTGGACTGGCCGTGCCTGCCGAAGAGCTGCGGCACCAGCCGCGGCGCGGTCTGCAAGACCGACCAGGCGCGCCCGCGTTCAGCGGCGCGAGCCTGGGCGGGGGGCAGCGACTGACGCGCGCCACGTCACGGCGATGTCGAACTGACGCGACACGGGCAGGTCCAGCTCGTAGCAGCGGTTCAGCAGCCAGTTCAGGCCCGCCAGCGTGACGTCGTGGCTGGGGATGTGCACCGACGTGAGGCGCGGCGCGGCGAACGCGGCGCTGGGCGAGTCGTCATAGCCCAGCACCGACACCTGGTGCGGCACCGACACGCCGCGCTCCTGGAAGTGCGCCAGCAGGCCGATGGCCATCTCGTCGTTGGCGCAGAACACGGCGGTGGGCAGCTTCTTGAGCTTGAGCAGCACCTCGGCAGCGTCCCAGCCGGCCTGGTTGGAGAAGTCGCCTGGCACGGTCAGCACCTTGGACACGTCATGGCCGCGCTGCGCCAGCTCGCCCATGAAGCCGGCCAGGCGGGCGACGTTGTCGGGCGACGTCGTCGGGCCGGAGACAACGGCGATGTCCTTGTGCTTGTGCTGCAGCAGCGCGCGGGCCGCCTGCACGCCGCCCTGCACGTGGTCGGCCGTGAAGCACTGCTCCTTGATGCGGTCGAAGTGACGGTTCAGCACCACCACATGGCGGGCCGCGGGGCCCAGCGCCTTCAGGTCCTCGTCCTGCAGCGCGTTGGACAGCACGATGAGGCCGTCGCAGTCGCGGTCCAGCAGGAAGCGCATGCCGTCGTTGGTCTCGACGCGCTCGTCCTCGATGCCCTCGCCGAACGCCACCACCATGTGCAGGCCCTGCGTGCGCAGCACCGTGTCGATGACGCGCAGGATGGGCGTGTAGTAGGTGCCGCGCAGGAATGGGATGTAGACGCCGATCAGCTTGGACGTGCCGGCGCCGAGCGAGCGTGCGGTGTGCGACGGCCGGAACTTCAGCTGCGCGATGACCTTGCGCACGCGCTCGGCCGTGGCCGGCGCGACGGAACCGTTTCCGCTGATGACGCGCGACGCGGTGCCCACGCCCACGCCCGCCAGCCTCGCCACATCCTTGATCGTTGCCATTCACTCCCCGCGAACTTCAGTTTCACCCCACGGGCCGAGCGCTGGGCCGCTCCCGAGCCGGCCCGTCCTGGCGATGTGCTTGCGGCTTGATGCCGCAAGCATCGCCGTCCCCTCGGGGGACCGGCCAAGGTACACCTTGGACGAGGGGCGCCGTGTACGGGGCGGATTGAATCACAGGGGGCAGATGGGGGCATCGGTCGGCTCGGGCAGCGGCTTGGCCGCCGTCTTCGTTTCCCGACCACTCAGGCCACCGCCGATGGGCCACCAGGGCAGGGCCTCGCGCGTGCTGAACTGGCAGGGCCCGGCCGGCCACGGGAACGACAGCCGGCCCGTGAAGCCGGGCCAGGCCGGCTCGCCGGCGGCGGGCGCGACGAGCAGGTCGGCCAGCCCCGTGCCTTCGGTGCCGGGCAGCCAGGCGGCGATGAAGGCGTCGCTCCTGTTGGCGAGGTCGTTCACGTACAGCGGCCGGCCCGAGAACAGCAGCGTGACGACCGGCGCGCCGCGGCCCGACACCTGCTGCAGCAAGGCCAGGTCGGCCGGCTGGCGGCGGCTGTGGCGCAGGTTCTCGGTGACGCGCACATCGCCCTCGCCCTCGGCGTAGGGCGGCTCGCCGATGACGGCCACGACGGCGTCGAAGCGGGCCGGGTCGTGCTGCGTGCCGTCCGCGTCGAACGTCACCTGGCCCGCGCCCAGGCGCTGTCGCAGCGCGGCCAGCAGCGTGGTGCCTTGCGGGAAGTCGGCGTTCGTCGTGTCGCGGCCCTGCCAGGTCACGCTCCAGCCGCCGGCCTGCCGGGCCAGGCTGTCGGCCGCGGGGCCCACCACCAGCAAGCGGGCCGTGCGCTTGAGCGGCAGCAGCCCGGGCTGGTGCTTCAGCAGCACCAGCGACTCCCTCACCGCGCGGCGCGCCAGCTCGGGCGCCTGCACCGCCTCCAGCGTGGCGGGCACGGTCGTCGGCACCGACAGGCTGAACTTCACGCGCAGGATGCGGCGCACGGCGTCGTCCAGGCGGCTCATCGGGATGCGGCCGTCCTCGACGGCGCGCAGCGTGTTGGCGTGGAACGCCTTCCACTTGAACGGCACCATGACGATGTCCATGCCGGCGTTGATGGACGCGGGGCAGTCCTCGTCGGTGCAGCCGGGCACCTGGCCCACGCCGTCCCAGTCGCTGACGATGAGGCCGTCGAACGCCAGGCGCTCTTTCAGCACGTCGGTCAGCAGCGTCTTGTTGCCGTGCATCTTGCCGTGCTGGACGTAGCCGGCGCTGTCGGTCCAGCTGCTGAACGAGGCCATCACGGTCAGCACGCCGGCGTCCAGCGCGCCGAGGTAGCCGGCGCCGTGCACGCGGGCGAGGTCGGTGGCGGACGCGTGCGCCACGCCCTGGTCGATGCCGCGGCGCGTGCCGCCGTCGGCGATGTAGTGCTTGGCCGTGGCCAGCACGCCGCGGCCGTCCTTCAGGCCGTCCTGCAGGCCTTCGACGGCGGCCTGGCCGAGCTGGCGCACGAGTGCCGGGTCGGCGCCGAAGCTCTCGTAGGTGCGGCCCCAGCGCACGTCCTGCACGACGGCCAGCGTCGGCGCGAACGCCCAGTGCAGCCCCGTCGCACGCACGGCGCGGGCCGTGGCGCGGCCGATGTCGCGCACCAGGGCGGCATTGCGCGTGGCGCCCAGGCCGATGTTGTGCGGGAAGAGGGTGGCGCCGCGCACGTTGTTGTGGCCGTGCACGGCGTCCGTGCCCCACAGCAGCGGTATGCCCGGCGTGGCCTGCTGTGCGGCGGCCTGGAACTGTTCCGACAGCGCGCGCCACTGCGCGGGCGTGGCGGCCTTGTCCAGGTTGGGCCAGGCGCCGCCGCCGTTGAGGAGGGTGCCGATGGCGTACTCGCGCACTTCGTCCGGCGTGATCGCGCGGATCTCGGGCTGCGTGATCTGGCCGACCTTCTGGCGCGTGGTCAGCGTCTTCAGCGCGGCCTCCACGCGGGCCTCCAGCGCGGCGTCGCGCTGCGGCGGGCGCGCGGGCCAGGCCTGCACGATGGCCGCGGTGTCGGGCGCGGCGCTGGCAGCGCCGGCACTCAGCAGCCAGGCTGCTGCAAGCAGGAGAGGGGAGCGGGTCATGGGCTTGGGCGGTTGGGCGCGCGACAGTAGTGGGTGAAGCAAAAAAACGTCAACCCCTGGGCGAGGCCGGTTGACAGGGCGGGTGCGGGCAAATTAGATTTGCGCCGCGTTTGGAACCGGTTCCAATTTGAACCGATATCCGGACCGGCGAACAAGATGAACCAGACCCAGGAGACAACCCCCATGCCCCGCCCCGCCCTGCCTTCACAGGCGCCGCAACAGCGCCTGCGCCTCACCCCCATTGCGGCCCTGTGTGTGGGCCTGTGCGCCACCTCGGCCTTCGCGCAGACCGCGCCGGCCCCGGCCGAGCAGAAGCTGGAGACCGTCACCGTGACGGGCTTCCGCGCCAGCCTCGAATCGTCGATCAGCACCAAGCGCAACGCCGACGCCATCGTCGAGGCCATCTCGGCCGAAGACATCGGCAAGCTGCCCGACGTGTCCATCGCCGACGCCATCTCGCGCCTGCCGGGCCTGACCTCGCAGCGCGTCAACGGCCGCTCGTCGGTCATCAGCATCCGCGGCATGGCGCCGCGCTATGGCGTCACGCTGCTGAACGGCCGCGAGATCGTCTCCACCGGCGACAACCGCTCGGTGGAGTACGACCAGTTCCCGTCGGAGCTGATCAACGCCGCCACGGTCTACAAGACGCCCGACGCCAGCCTGTCGGCGCAGGGCCTGTCCGGCACCGTCAACATGAAGACGCTGCGGCCGCTGGACTTCGGCAAGACGCAGGCCGTCGTGGGGGCGCGCCTGGAGCGCAATTCCAACGGCGCGCTGAACCCCGAGATCTCGGGCAACGGCAACCGCCTGAGCGCGTCCTACGTGACGCAGTCGGCCGACCGCACCTGGGGCGCGGCCGTGGGCTTTGCCCACCTCGATTCGCCCAACCAGGAGCAGCACTACAAGAGCTGGTGGTGGGCCAACACCAAGGTGTGGGGCTCGCCGCTGCCGGGCACGCCGGATGACTCGGTGGCGCTGCAGGGCTTCGAGCTGGGCGTGGCGTCGTCGCGCCAGAAGCGCGACGGCCTGATGGGCGTGCTGGAGTACAAGCCCGGCAACGGCTTCCACAGCACGCTGGATTTCTACTACTCCAGGTTCAACCAGACCGAGTCGCGCCGCACGGTGATGGCGGACATGTCCGTCTGGGCCGGCGCCAGCTGGAGCGGTGCGCAGACGACGTTGGTCAACGGCGACAAGCTCGTCACGAGCGGCACCGTCATCAACGTGAACCCGGTCGCGCTGACGAGCTTCAACAAGCGCAAGGACGACGTCCGGGCGATCGGATGGAACAACGAACTGACGCTGGCCGACTGGAAGCTGGCGGCCGACCTGAGCTGGTCCAAGGCCAAGCGCGACGAGCAGAACGCCGAGCTGGCCGCCGGCGCGCCCACGCGCGTCAGCCTGGGCTCCGTCAACATCGCCACCGGCGACGGCATCTCCACCTTCCACCCGGCGTTCGACTACGGCGACGGCAGCAAGGTGGTGCTGGCCGACCCGCCGAACTGGGGCCGCGATGGCCGCAGCCAGTTCCCCAAGGTGGGCGACCAGATGAAGGCGCTGAAGTTCACGGCGGGCCGCGCGTTCGAGGGCTTCTTCAACAGCTTCGAAGCGGGCGTGGACTACTCCGAGCGCGACAAGAACATGAATCGCCAGGAGGTCTACTACAACCTCAAGAACAACCGAGCGCCGGTCGCCATCCCCGCCGGCCTGCTGCGCACGCCGACCGACCTGAGCTTCGCCGGCAGTCCCATCCGCATGGTGAACTTCGATGTGCCCAGTGCGCTGGGCCTGTACGACGCCGTGCCGGCGTCGGAAGACCAGGCGCCGGGCCGCATCTGGGCCGTGCACGAGAAGGTCACCGCCGCACACGCCAAGCTGGGCTTCGACGTCGAGTGGGTGGTGCCGGTGCGCGGCACGCTGGGCCTGCGCGTGGTGCATGCGCAGCAGTCCAGCGATGGGCAGTTGTGGAACCCGGTCACGAAGAAGGGTGACCCGATCAGCGGCAGCGCCCGCTACACCGACGTGCTGCCCAGCCTCAACCTGTCCGCCGACCTGACCGACAAGACCGTGGCCCGCTTCGCGGCGGCCAAGGTGCTGGCGCGGCCCAACATGGAGGACATGCGCGCCGGCATGTCGTACAGCCTCAGCGGCACGGCGCCCTTCCTGTGGTCCGGCAACGCCGGCAATCCGGCGCTGGAGCCGTGGCGCGCCGATGCGGTGGACCTGTCGGTCGAGCACTACTTCAGCAAGCGCAGCTACGTGGCCGCCGCCGCCTTCCACAAGAACGTGAAGAGCTCGGTCTACGGCCAGGGCGTCGATTTCGACTTCACCGGCTTCCCCAACCCGACGCCCAACCCGCCGACCAGCAACATCGGCACGTTGAACCGCCCTGCCAACGGCCAGGGCGGCATGATCGCCGGCACGGAGTTCAGCGGCTCCATCGACGGCGGCCTGTTCAGCCCCGCGCTGGACGGCATCGGCGTGAGCGTGAGCTACTCCAACACGCGCAGCTCCATGCACGAGGAGAACAACCCGAACAAGCCGCTGGACGGCCTGTCGGGCGTGTCGACCAACTTCACGCTGTACTACGAGCGAGACGGCATTTCCGCCCGCATCGGCAGCCGCCACCGCTCGCCGTTCGTCACGACGGTGCGCGGCACCTTCGGCGAGAACGTGCCCAGCATGATCTCGGGCGAGACCATCATCGACGCGCAGATCGGCTACGCGTTCGAGACCGGCGCCTTCAAGGGCCTGTCGCTGACCGCACAGGTCAACAACCTGCGCGACCGCCCGTACCGCACGCGGGTGGGCATCTCGTCCGGCGCCAGCGACCCGAACTCCACGCTGCCGGAGCGCTACACGCGCTACGGCCGGCAATTGCTGCTGGGCGGCACGTACAAGTTCTGATCTGATTTGCCTGTTCCTGAAACCGCGCCGGCGTCACTGCCGGCGCCCCCACATCCGACCCATGAGCTCCAACACCGCCCCGACCCGCCAAGACTTCCCCGCCGACTTCCGCTGGGGCGTGTCCACCTCCTCCTTCCAGATCGAAGGCGCCGGCGAGGAAGACGGCAAGGGCGAATCGATCTGGGACCGTTTCTGCAAGGAGCCCGGCCGCATCCGTGACGGCGCCAATGGCCTCGTCGCCTGCGACCACTACCACCGCTACCCGCAAGACCTGGACATGGCCAAGGCCATGGGCGTCAACGCCTACCGCTTCTCCATCGCGTGGCCGCGCATCCTGCCCACGGGCCGTGGCGCCGTGAACGAGGCCGGCCTGGCGTTCTACGACCGCCTCGTCGACGCGATGCTGGAGCGCGGCCTGGACCCCTGGTGCACGCTGTACCACTGGGACCTGCCGCAGGCGCTGCAGGCCCAGGGCGGCTGGCTGTCGCGCGACACCGTGGCCGCGTTCGTCGACTACACCGACATCGTCACCCGCCGCCTGGGCGACCGCGTCAAGCACTGGATCACGCACAACGAGCCGTGGTGCTCCTGCATGATGGGCTACTGGGAGAACGTGCATGCGCCCGGCGGCACCAGCCTGGCCGATGCGCTGCAGGCCAGCCACCACGTGCTGCTGTCGCACGGCCTGGCGATTCCCGTCATCCGCAGGAACGTGGCCGGCGCCGACATCGGCATCACGCTGAGCCTGCATCCCATCACCGCCGCCAGCGACAGCGCCGCGGACGCCGCCGCGCTGCAGCGCCATGACGGCCTGCGCAACCGCTGGTTCCTGGACCCGCTGTTCGGCCGCGGCTATCCGGCGGACACGCTGGCGCTCGTCGGCGATGCCGCCCCGACCGTGCTGCCCGGCGACCTGGAGGCCATCGCCACGCCCACCGACTTCCTCGGCGTGAACTACTACTTCCCCGAGATGGTGAAGGACGACCCCGATCCGAAGACGGGTGGCCCGATGCGCGCCAGCCTCGTCGAGAAGCACGGCGTCGAGCGCACCGGCTTCGGCTGGGAGGTGTCGCCGCAAGGCCTGGTCGACCTGCTGACCCGCGTGCAGCGCGACTACAACCCCGCCGTCATCCAGCTGACCGAGAACGGCTCCACCTTCGAGGACCAGCTGACGCCCGAAGGCCGCGTGCACGACAAGGAGCGGCTGTCCTATCTGCAGCGCCACCTGGCCGCGCTGAAGCAGGCCGTGGACGCCGGCGTGCCGGTGAAGGGCTACTTCGCCTGGAGCCTGCTGGACAACTTCGAGTGGGCCGAGGGCTACCTGCGCCGCTTCGGCCTGGCCTATGTGGACTACCCCACCCAGCGCCGCATTCTGAAGGACTCCGGCCTCTGGTACGGCCGGTTCCTGAACGAATAATTAACGCAATGCAAGCCGCCTGTTCGTGGGATCTGGCGGTTTCTAAATGAAATATTACAGGGTCATCCCGCAGGTCGGTTTTGCCGCCGCGGGTGACACTGCGGGCCTCGCCGCCCACAAGAATCCGGAGACAAGATGAAGTACCCCCGCCTCGCCCTGCTCGCCGCCGCCCTCGCCGTGGCGGCCCTGCCGGCCGCCGCCCAGGCGCCGCTGAAGGCCGAAGTCATCCACTGGTGGACGTCCGGTGGCGAGTCCGCCGCGGCCAAGACGCTGGCCGAGGCCTACAAGGCCCAGGGCGGCCAGTGGGTGGACACCGCCGTCGCGCTGGGCGAGCAGGCGCGCTCCGTCGCCATCAACCGCATCGCCGGCGGCAACCCGCCCACCGCCGCGCAGTTCAACACCACGCAGCAGTTCCGCGACATCGTCGAGCAGGGCTACCTGAACAACGTCGACGATGTGGCCAAGCGCGACGGCTGGGACAAGTTCCTGCCCGAGGCCGTGCTGAGCGCCATCAAGGTCAACGGCCACTACTACGCCGCGCCGGTCAACATCCACAACATGAGCTGGTTCTGGTTCTCCAAGGCCGCCTTCAAGAAGGCCGGCATCGCGGAAGAACCCAAGACCTTCGACGAGCTGTTCGCCGCGCTGGACAAGCTCAAGGCCGCCGGCCTCGTGCCGCTGGCCCACGGCGGCCAGCCCTGGCAGGACGGCATCGTCTTCACCGCCGTGCTGGCCCACTACGGCGGCCGCGACCTGTACCTGAAGGTCTTCAAGGACCGCGACCCCAAGGCCATCCAGGGCGAGGCGTTCAAGAAGGTGCTGCTGGCGTTCAAGCGCCTGCAGAGCTACACCGACAAGGGCTCGCCGGGCCGCAACTGGAACGACGCCACCGCCATGCTCATCAGTGGCCGCGCTGGCGTGCAGATCATGGGTGACTGGGCCAAGGGCGAGTTCGCCCAGGCCAAGCAGGAAGCCGGCAAGGACTACGGCTGCGCGCCGGGCTTCGGCCCGCAGGCGCCCTACATCATCCAGGGCGACGTGATGGTGTTCCCGAAGACGAACAAGCCCGACCAGATCAAGGCCCAGCAGCTGCTGGCCAGCGTCATCACGCAGCCGGCCACGCAGGTCGCGTTCAGCATCAAGAAGGGCTCCATCCCCATCCGCACCGACGTGGACGTCAGCAAGATGGACCTCTGCGCACAGATGGGCGTGGCGGCGATGAAGGACAAGTCGCGCCACCTGGCCAATGGCGAGATCTACATCACGCCCGACCAGAACGGCGCGCTGCAGGACGTGCTGACCAGCTACTGGAACCGCAACATCCCGGTCGAGAAGGTCCAGAAGGACATCGTCTCTGCGTTGAAGTGAAGCCCCTCGCCCACTCTCGCCGCGCTGAACGCGGGCGAGCCTGGTCGGTCCCCCGAGGGGACGGCGATGCTTGCGGCATCGAGCCGCAAGCACATCGCCCAACGGGCCGGCTTGGGAGCGGCCCGGCGCTCGGCCCGAAACACTCCATCTGGCAACCATTGACATGAAGCGTCGTTCTCTCACTGCCTGGGGCGCGCTGCTGCCCCTGGCCCTCATCGTGGGTGTCGGCTACGTCGGCACCGTGCTGTGGACGTTGCGCACGTCCATGTCCAGCTCGCGCACCTTCCCCAAGGACGACTTCGTCGGCCTGCAGCAGTTCGAGCGCCTGCTGGACAACGAGCGCTGGCAGCTCGCCATCCACAACCTCGCCGTCTACGGCGTGCTCTACATCGTCGCGGCGATGGTGCTGGGTTTCCTGCTGGCCGTGTTCATCGACCAGAAGGTGCGCGGCGAAGGCGTGCTGCGCACCGCCTTCCTGTATCCCTACGCGATGTCCTTCGTCGCGACGGGCCTGGTCTGGCAGTGGGTGCTCAACCCCGACAGCGGCCTGCAGAACGCGGTGCAGCAGATGGGTTGGACCGACTTCACGTTCGATTGGATCGTCGACCAGGACATGGTCATCTACACCGTCGTCATCGCCGGCACCTGGCAAGGGGCAGGCCTTGTGATGGCGCTGATGCTGGCTGGCTTGCGCGGCATCGACGAGGAGATCTGGAAGGCCGCGCGGCTGGACGGCATCCCCACCTGGCGCGTGTATCTCTCCGTCGTGCTGCCCATGATGGGCCCGACGCTGGCGACCGTCTTCACGCTGCTGGCCACCGGCGTCGTCAAGGTGTTCGATACCGTCGTCGCGATGACCCAGGGCGGCCCCGGCACCGCGAGCGACGTGCCCGCCAAGTTCATCATGGACCACCTGTTCGGCCGCGCCAACCTGGCGCTGGCTTCCGCGGGCGCCGTCATGCTGCTGCTGACCGTGCTGGCCCTCGTGGCGCCGCTGGCCTATGCCCGCAGCCGCAAGCAAGCGCAGGGAAGCCACTGATGGCCCGCAAGAAAGCAACCGCCCTGTGGGCGCGGGTCGGCGTCTACGCCTTCCTGGCGTTCGCCGCCGCCTTCTTCCTGCTGCCGCTGTACGTCATGCTGACGACGTCGTTCAAGAGCATGGAGGAGATCCGCCTCGGCCAGATCTTCGCGCTGCCGTCCAGCATCACCTTCGACGCCTGGCGCGCCGCGTGGAGCGAGGCCTGCACCGGCGTCAGCTGCGACGGCGTGCGCGGCGGGTTCTGGAACTCCGTGACGATTGCCGTGCCGTCCGTCGTGCTGCCCATCCTGCTGGGCGCCATCAACGGCTACGCGCTGAGCTGGTGGAAGCCCAAGGGCAGCCAGTGGCTGTTCGGCATCCTGATGCTGGGCGCCTTCATCCCCATCCAGGTGATGATCTACCCGCTCGTCAAGCTGGAGGCCGCCATCGGCATCTACAGCAGCTTGCCCGGCATCGTCGTCGTGCACCTGGTGTTCGCGATGCCCATCATGACGCTGCTGTTCCGCAACTACTACGCGGGCCTGCCGAGCGAGCTGTTCAAGGCGGCGCGCGTGGATGGCGGCGGCTTCTGGCGCATCTTCGTGCAGCTCGTGCTGCCCATGAGCACGCCCATGCTCATCGTCGCGGCCATCATGCAGATCACCGGCGTGTGGAACGATTACATCCTGGGCCTGACCTTCGCCGGCCGCGAGAACCAGCCGATGACGGTGCAGCTCAACAACGTCATCAACACGACGACCGGCGAGCGCCTCTACAACCTCAACATGGCCGCGACCATCCTCACGTCGGCGGTGCCCTTGTTGGTCTATCTGATTTCTGGCCGCTGGTTCGTCCGTGGCATTGCTGCGGGAGCGGTCAAGTGAGTGGTGTGAACATCCAGGCCTTAAGCATCAAGTTCGGCGCCAACGAGGTCATCAAGGGGCTGAACCTGCAGGTGCACGAGGGCGAGTTCCTCGTGCTGCTGGGGCCCTCGGGCTGCGGCAAGTCCACGCTGCTGCACAGCATCGCCGGCCTGATCGACGTGAGCGGCGGCAGCATCCACATCGGCGGGCAGGACATGACCGACGCCGAGCCCAGCGAGCGCGGCATCGGCATGGTGTTCCAGAGCTACGCGCTGTACCCGACCATGACCGTCGAGCGGAACATGAGCTTCGGCCCGCGCGTGGCCGGCACGCCCAAGGCCGAGATCGCGCGCCGCGTCGAGAAGGCCGCCACCATGCTGCAGCTCACGCCGCTGCTGAACCGCAAGCCCGCCCAGCTGTCCGGCGGCCAGCGCCAGCGCGTGGCCATCGGCCGGGCGCTGGTGCGCGAGGCCGGCGTGTTCCTGTTCGATGAGCCGCTGTCCAACCTCGACGCCAAGCTGCGCGCCGAGCTGCGCCGCGAGCTCAAGCTGCTGCACCAGAACCTGGGCAGCACGATGATCTACGTGACGCACGACCAGGTCGAGGCCATGACGCTGGCCTCGCGCATCGTCGTCATGAAGAGTGGCGTCATCCAGCAGATCGGCACGCCCGCCGAGGTCTACGAGACCCCTGCCAACCTGTTCGTCGCCGGCTTCCTGGGCGCGCCGGCCATCAACCTCGTGCCGGCCAAGGTGGGCGCCGATGGCGTGTCGCTGGCCGGCGCACTGCCGCTGAAGCTCGCCGCCGGCCGCGTGGAGCCGGGCCAGAGCGTCGTGCTGGGCATCCGCCCCGAGCACGTGCGACTGCAGGCCGACGGCCGCTGGCGCGCGACCGTGGAGCTGGTCGAGCCCATGGGCAACCACCAGGTCGTCTGGATGAAGTCCGGCGACCAGGGCTTGTCGGTGGTCGTGCACGACGGCCGGCGCATCACCGCCGGCGAAACGCTGGCCTTCGACATCGACGAGACCCTGCTGAGCGTGTTCGACGCGGCCAGCGAACTCCGACTGAGCTAAGCCATGAAAAAACTCCTCCTGGCGGCGGTGGCCGCGTGCGCCTTCGGTGCTAACGCTGCGCCTGTACGGGCTTTTCTGACCACCGGCGACCAGCAGCACCTGCTGTCGCCGAGTAAGGTTGAAGCGCCCGCCAAGGCCGACGCCGTCATCCGCATCGACCCCCAGCGCCAGTACCAGCGCATGGCCGGCTTCGGCGCGGCCATCACCGAGGGCTCGGCCTGGCTGATGCGCAACGGCATGAGCCCGCCGCAGCGCGACGCGCTGATGAAGGAGCTGTTCACGCGTGAAGGCAACGGCGTGGGCTTCGACCTCACGCGGCTGACCATCGGCGCGTCGGACTTCTCGCGCCGCCACTACAGCCTGGACGACATGCCGCCGGGCCAGACCGACCCGGAGCTGAAGCACTTCTCGCTGGCCCGCGAGCGCGAGGACGTCATCCCCGCCACGAAGCAGGCGCTGGCGCTGAACCCGCAGCTGCAGGTCATGGCGTCGCCGTGGAGCGCACCGGGCTGGATGAAGACGACCGACAGCCTCGTTCAGGGCCAGCTCAAGCCCGAGCACTACGGCAGCTTCGCGAAGTACATGGTGCGCTACGTCGACGAGATGAAGGCCGAAGGCATTCCGATCTTTGCGTTGACGCTGCAGAACGAGCCGCACTTCGAGCCCGGCGACTACCCCGGCATGCGCATGACGCCGCGCACCCGCGCGGAGGTCGTCGGCCAGCACCTCGGCCCGCTGCTCAAGTCAAGCGGCATGACCACGCAGATCCTGGAGTGGGACCACAACTGGGACGAGCCCTGGAGCCCGCTGTCCATGCTGTCCGACGCCACGGCGCGCCAGTACGTGTCGGGCGTGGCCTGGCACTGCTATGCGGGCGACGTGTCGGCGCAGTCGCAGGTGGCGCGGCAGTTCCCCGAGCTGGACGTCTGGTTCACCGAATGCTCCGGCGGCGAATGGAAGCCGCAATGGGCCGAGACGCTGCCGTGGATGATGCGCAACCTCATCATCGGCAGCACGCGCCATGGCGCGCGCGGCGTGCTGATGTGGAACCTGGCGCTGGACCCGCAGCACGGTCCGCACCTGGGCGGCTGCAAGGACTGCCGCGGCGTCGTCACCATCGACCCCAAGGACGGCAGCGTCACGCGCAACATCGAGTACTACGCCTTCGGCCACGCCAGCCGCTTCGTGCGCCGCGAGGCGCGCCGTGTCGACTCCGAGGGCGGCGCCCAGGGCATCGACCACGTCGCCTTCACCAACCCCGACGGCAGCACCGTGCTCATCGTCAGCAACTCCGCCGCCAGGGCGCAGCGCTTCACGGTGCAGGCGCCGGGCCGGCGCTTTGCGTACGAACTGCCGGCCAGCGGCGTCGTGACCTTCACCTGGTGAGGCCCACCGGGGCCGCCGCCACCGGCCCCGGCGACGCATCGACGCACCGCTGACCGGGAACTTTCACCCCCTGGCGCGGGCGGGCATGCCGTCGCTAGGATGGGCCGATGACGGGGTTCCTGCTGATCAGCACCAGCCTGATCGCCATGCTGGGTGTGGCGCTGCTGGTGCTGGCACGGCTGGAGCCGGGCCATCCGCACATCAGCGACTGGGGCTGGAGCCACGTGACGCTGGCGCTGGGTCTCACGCTGGGCGTGGCGCTGGCGCCGCCCGACCTGAACTCGCTGCACTACCGGTTGCAGGCCACGGTCGCCACGGCCTGCATCATCGCGTCGCTGGCGCTGGAACTCGCCGGCGCGGCGCGTTACAGCGGCCGGCCCTGGCGCTGGGCGCGCAACGCGCCGCTGTTCGGCGCGCTGCTGGGCGTCATCCTGGCGCTGGCGCTGCTGGACCAGCGCTACGCCGTCGTCGTCGCCGCCCTGGTGCTGACTGGCGGCGCCTGGCTCGCCGCGTCGTGGCTGTGGCGCGGTGGCGCGCGCTCCGAGCGCTTCGTCGCCGCCTGCTTCATCGCGTCGGGGCTGGTGCACCTCAGCGGCCCCCTGCTGGACCCGCTGGCCCGCTCCATCCTCACCCACATCCTCGGCACCTACGTGCACGTGGCGCTGGCCATGGCGCTGATCCTGCTGTCCGTGCGGCGCGCCCACCAGGCCACGCTCCGGGTCAATTCACGGCTGCGGCAGCTCTACGAGCAATCCATGCAGGGACTGGTCGTCGTGCAGGATGGCCATGCCGTGTATGCGAACCCGGCCGCGCTGCGCATGTTCGGCCTGGAGCGGCTGGATGGCGAGACGGCCATCGAGGCCGTCATCGCGCCGCGTGACCGTGATGGTGCCCGCGACCGGACCACGCAGCTGCTGCGCCAGCGCGGCGGCCAGATCGCGTGGGAAGGCGAGCGGCTGCGCGCGGACGGCACACCCGTCTACGTGCGCGGCACATCGAGCTACTTCGAGTGGGACGGCGCGCCGGCGCTGCTGGTGCTGATGCTGGACGACACCGAACGCCAGCGCGCCACCGAGGCGCTGCGCCGCCAGGCGCTGCACGACGAACTCACCGACCTGCCCAACCGCCACGCGGCGCTGGCCCGGCTGGCCGAGCTGACGGCACCCGGCAGCCCCGGCTTTGCGCTGATGTCCGCCGACCTGGACCGCTTCCAGCTCGTCAACGAAAGCCTGGGCCACGAGACCGGCGATGCGCTGCTGCAGGCCATCGCCGCGCGGCTGCGCGCGGCCTACCCGGCCGACGTGATGCTGGCGCGGCTGGGCGAAGACCAGTTCCTGCTGCTGCAGCCCGGCGTCGACGACGACGGCGCCGCCCGGCTGGCCGGCCAGCGGCTGCTGGCATTGATGAACGCGCCCTTCGCGGTGGGGCATCGCGCGCTGTATGTGCACCTGTCGGTGGGCATTGCGCGCTATCCCGCGCATGGCGAGGGCGGCGCCGCGCTGCTGAGCGCGGCCGACGTGGCCATGCACCAGGCCAAGCAGCAGGCCGGCGCGGCGGCGGTGACCTACCAGCCCGGCATGGCCGCCGGCGCGGGCGACCTGCTGGAGATCGAACAGGCGCTGGCCGCGGCCATCGAGCAGCGCGAATTCCAGCTGGACTACCAGCCCAAGTACGGCGCCGGCTCGCGCCGCCTGGCCGGTTTCGAGGCGCTGGTGCGCTGGCAGCGCCCGGGCAGGGGGCGCGTCAGCCCGGCCGACTTCATCCCGGCGGCCGAGCGCACCGGCCAGATCGTCGCGCTGGGCACGCTGATCCTGCGCCAGGCCGTGCAGCAGCTGCGCAGCTGGCAGCAGCAGGGCCGGGTGGCGCTGCCGGTGGCCATCAACGTGTCGCCGCTGCAGTTCGAGGATGTGAGCTTTGCCGACTGGGTGCTGGCGCTGGTGCAGGCGCATGGCGTGGACCCGCGGCTGGTGGAGGTGGAGATCACCGAGACCGCCGCGATGACGCACATGGACCGCGTGCTGCCGCAGCTGCAGCGGCTGCGCCAGGCCGGCCTGGGTGTCGCGTTCGATGACTTCGGCACCGGCCAGAGCTCGCTGACGCTGCTGCGCCGCCTGCCCATCACGACGCTGAAACTGGACCGCAGCATGATCGACCCGCTGCCCGAGCCGTCGGCCGGCGCCGTGGTGCGCGCGGCCTGCGTCGTCGCCGAGGCGCTGAGCCTGACCATCGTCGCCGAGGGCGTGGAGACCGAGGCGCAGGCCGCCGAGGTGGAGCGGCTGGGCTGCACGCACCTGCAGGGCTGGCTGCTGTCCCACCCGTTGCTGCCGGACGCGGCCAGCGCGCTGCTGGCCCGCGCCGATGAGCCTTCCGCAGGCGCCTAGCGCGCCATCCACTCGCCCAGGCGAATCGCGCCGCCGGGCTGCCAGGCCGGGTTGAACTGCAGGCCGCTCTTCTCGAACAGCATGACGACCGTGGAGCCCAGCAGGAAGCGGCCCATCTCGTCGCCCTGCGCCAGCGTGACCTGCCCGGGCGCGTAGTCCCAGGCCTTCACGGTGCCGCCGCGCTTGATCTGGCCGTGCCAGACCGTGGCCATGCTGCCCACGATGGTGGCGCCCACCAGCACCAGCACCCAGCGGCCCAAGGCGTCGTCATCGAACACGCACACCACGCGCTCGTTGCGCGCGAACAGCCCCGGCACGCCGCGCGCCGTCACCGGGTTCACCGAGAACAGCTCGCCCGGCACATGCACCATGCGCACGAGCCGGCCGGCGGCCGGCATGTGGATGCGGTGGTAGTCCCTGGGGCTCAGGTAGAGGTTGGCGAACAGCCCGTCCTGGAAGCGCGCGGCCAGCTCGGCGTCACCGCCCACCAGCGCCGTCGTCGAGAACGCCTGGCCCTTGGCCTGGTAGACCTGGTCGCCCTGGATGCGGCCCACCTGGCTGATCGCACCGTCCACCGGGCAGATCAGCGGTGCCTGCGCCAGTGGCCGGGCGCCGGGCTTCAGCGCCCGCGTGAAGAAGTCGTTGAACGTGGCGTAGGCCGTGATGTCCGGCTGTGCCGCCTCGGCCATGTTGACGCCGTAGCGCGCGACGAAGCGGCGGATGGTGGCCGTGGTGAGGCCTCCCAGTGGCTTGGACGCGTAGTGCCCGGCCAGGCGGGTCATGGCCAGCTTGGGCATCAGGTACTGCGGCAGGACTTTGAGGCGATCAGACATGGCATCGGGGCCGTGGAGGGTCGCGGATTCTAGGAGCGCCCCCCGCGCGGCAGGCCTAGGGTCAGCGCGGACAATGCGGGGCGATGTCCCTGGTCCACAGCTCCTTCTACCGTTTCACGCCGGTCGCCGACCCGACCGCCTTTGCCGCCTGGCTGCGCGAGGCCGCGGCGGGGCTGGGCGGCGTCGTGCTGGTCGCCACCGAGGGCCTGAGCGCCGCCGTTGCCGGCCCGGCCGACGTGCTGGCGCGCTTCGAGGCCGCGCTGCAGCAGCAGCCCGGTTTCGCCGGTCTGCACTTCAAGCACAACGCCTGCGAGCGCCCGCCGTTCAGCCTGCTCAAGGTGTCCGTCAAGCGCGAGATCGTCGCCTTCGGCATCCCCGGGGTGACAGGCGGCGTCAGCGGCGGCGAGGCCACCGACACCCATGTCAGCCCGCAGCGCTGGCGCGAGCTGCTGGACGACCCGGACACGGTGGTTCTCGACAACCGCAACACGTTCGAGTTCAAGCTCGGCCGCTTCCGCGGCGCCATCGACCCCGGCGTGGCGCACTTCCGCGATTTCCCGGCCTATGTCGAGGCTCACCGCGACGAGTGGCAGGGCAGGACGGTGGCCATGTACTGCACCGGCGGCATCCGCTGCGAGAAGACGGCAGCGTGGATGCAGGCGCAGGGCCTGAAGGTGGCGCAGCTGGACGGCGGCATCCTGAACTTCCTTGACGCGTTTCCCGATGCCGCGCGGGACTGGGAAGGCGAGTGCTACGTGTTCGACAAGCGCATCGCCATCGACGCCGCCGGCCGCGAGACGGGCACGACGGCCGCGCAGGTGTTCACCGACCCGGCCGACGCCTGGCGGCTGAACCGCGCCCGGCGGCTGGACCCCGGCGCGGAGGATTGATTCCCCCAGCCCGGAGCAAACCTTCCGTACCCGCGCCGCGTGCGGCCGGCCGCAAACCCCGACAATCCGCTCCGCGCGCCGCTTGCGCGCCCCGACCTTCCTCCATCGATGTCCCACCTGATCGTCCACGGCGGCACGCCCCTCTCGGGCCGCATCATTCCCTCGGCCAACAAGAACGCCGTCCTGCCCATCCTGTGCGCGACGCTGCTGACCCAGCAGCCCGTGCGCCTGCGCGGCTTGCCCGAGATCACCGACGTCAAGAAGATCGTCGAGGTCTTCCGCAAGCTGGGTTCGCACGTGGAGCTGGACTTCAAGACCGGCATCCTCGACGTCCATCACAAGGACACGCATTTCGACGCGGCCATCGACCGCCTGCCGGAGGAGATGCGCTCCTCCATCATGCTGGTGCCCGGCCTGATGGCGCGCTTCGGCGCCGCGCGCATCGAGGACGACGTCAAGGGCTGCACGCTGGGCGCCCGCGAGATCGACCCGCACGTGGAGGTGTTCCAGCGCTTCGGTGCCGATGTCGAGCGCCTGCCCGACGGCCTGGTGCTTCGCGTGGATCGCCCGCTCAAGGCCAACGACCACTGGACCGACTACGCCTCCGTCACGACGACCGAGAACTTCGTGCTGTGCGCCGCGCTGGCCGAGGGCACGTCCACGCTGACCAACGCCGCCAGCGAGCCGCATGTGCAGGAGTTCTGCAACTTCATGTCGCTGCTGGGCGCCAGGATCGAAGGCCACGGCACGTCCAAGCTGAAGATCACCGGCGTGCAGGAGCTGGGCGGCGCCGACTACACCTTCACCGAGGATTTCCACGAGATCGTCACCTTCCTCGCGTTGGGCGCCATCACGGGCGGCAATGTGCAGGTCAAGAACGGCGCGCCGGAGATGTTCCCGCTGCTGGACCGCACCTTCGCGAAGTTCGGCGTGCAGATCGTCCACGAGGACGGCTGGAGCCGCTGCGTCGTGGACGGCCCGCTGAAGGTCAAGGAACCCTTCACGCGCAACATCCTGCAGAAGGTGGAAGCCGCGCCCTGGCCCTATGTGCCAGTGGACCTGCTGCCCATCTTCGTGGCCCTGGGCGTCAAGGCCGAGGGCAGCGTGATGTTCTGGAACAAGATCTACGACGGCGCGATGGGCTGGACCAGCGAGCTCGCCAAGTTCGGCGCGCACGCGTTCCTCAGCGACCCGCACCGCATGATCACCTTCGGCGGCAAGCCGCTGAGCCCGGCCGAGGTGGAGAGCCCCTACATCATCCGCGTCGCCATCGCGCTGCTGATGGTGGCCGCCAGCGTGCCCGGCAAGAGCGTGATCCGCAACGCGACGCCCATCCGCCGCGCGCACCCCAACTTCGTCGAGCACATCTGCGAGCTGGGCGCGCGCATCGAGTGGGTGGAAGGCGACTAGAACGTGGCGCCCCTCGCCCTGTCCCGCCGCGCTGCACGCGGGCGAGCCCGGTCGGTCTTGCAGACCGCGCAGCCGACAGAGCGACTGCCCCTCGGCAGGCACGACGAGTCCTCAGGACTCGCCGTGTCCGGCCTCGGCCCCCGAGGGGGCGGCGATGCTTGCGGCATTGAGCCGCAAGCACATCGCCCTGGCGGGCCGGCTTGCGAGCGGCCCGGCGCTCGGCCCGCTTGAACGCGACGCTGAACATGCGATTTGCGCTCCTTCTTTGCGTCGGCGTCATGGCCTCGCTCGCGCACGCCGACACCCTGCGCTGGGTGGCGCAAGACATGCCGCCGCATTTCAACTTCCGCGACGGCCACGCGCCGCGCAGCGTGGCCGAGCTGGGGCGGGGTGAGGTGGACGGCTTCATGCGCGTGCTGCTGCCGCGCATGGCCGGCTTCCGGCATGAGTTCGTCGAAGCCAGCACGGCGCGCTACGAGGCACTGTCGCGCAGCGGCCAGACGCTGTGCTCCACGCTGCACGTGCGCACGCCCGAGCGGCTGGCCTGGCTGTACTTCTCGCACCTGTACCCGCCGCTGGTGTCGCGCGAGATCCACGTCATCGTGCGCCGCGACGCGCTGGCCCGCGTCATGCAGGGCGCGCCGGCCGATGGCCGCGTCGTGCTGGCCGACCTGCTGCAGCGCCCCGAGCTGCGCCTGCTGCTGGCGCGCGACCGCGCCTTCGGCCCGCAGATCGACACGCTGCTGGGCCGCCACGACGTGCCGCGTCTGGCCGTGGGCGCCCAGCTCAGCAGCCAGTTGCTGGACATGCTGCGCGCCGGCCGCATGGACTACACGCTGGACTACCCGGCCGTCATGCAGGACCACCTGAAACGCATCGGCGACCCCGGTGCCCTCGTCGCGCTGCCGGTGGCCGAGGGCCGCAGCACGCTGCTGGCCACCGTGTCCTGCAGCCGCACGCCGGAGGGCCGCCGCCACATCGAGGCCATCGACGCGGCCGTGCGCGCGCTGGCCCGCGAGCCCGACCGCGAGGCCTGGGTGCGCGCCTGGCGCGGCGACCGCGCCACGCCGCAGGACATGAAGCGCCTGAACGCCTACATGGACGAGCGCGCCCGCGGCGGGCCGCGCATCGAGTAGGCGCCGCCGCCGTGGCCCGCCCTCCCAAACCGGCGCTGCCGCTGCGCGACGGCGTGGCCGCCAGCGCCGTGTTCTGTCCGCCCGGGCCGTGGGCGACGACGGCCGCCTTCCTCGCCGAACGCCTGCCGCGCGTCGACGACTGGCCCGAGCGGCTGGCGCGCGGCGACGTCGTCGACGACGATGGCCAGCCCGTCGCCGCGGCCTACCAGCCCCACCGCCGCGTCTACTACTGGCGCTACCTGGCCGACGAGCCCGTCGTGCCCTTCGAGGCCCGCGTCGTCTTCCAGGACGAGCACCTGCTGGTGGCCGACAAGCCGCACTTCCTGCCCGTTACGCCCAGCGGTCTCTATGCCCGCCAGACGCTGATGGCGCGGCTGCGCCATGCCACCGGCCTGGCCGACCTCGTCCCCATCCACCGGCTGGATCGCGAGACCGCCGGGCTGGTGGTCTTCGCGGTGCGGCCGCAGGACCGCGACGCTTACCACCGGCTGTTCCGCGACCGCACGGTCGACAAGGTCTACGAGGCCGTCGCGCCGGCCGGCGAGGGCCCCTGGCCGCGCGTCGTGCGCCACCGGCTGGCCGAGCCCGATGGCGACGACTTCATGCAGATGCAGGTCGTGCCCGGCGATCCCAACGCCGAGACGCGCATCGACCTGGTCGAACGGCGGGCCGATGGCCTGGCCCGCTACGAGCTGCGCCCGCACACCGGCCAGCGCCACCAGCTGCGCGTGCAGATGAACGCGCTGGGCCTGCCCATCGTCGGCGACCGCATCTACCCGGTGCTGCAGCCGCACGAGAACCCGCCGCGCTTCGACGCGCCGCTGCAGCTGGTGGCGCGCGAGATCGCGTTCACGGACCCGGTGACGGGCGCGCGACGGTACTTTTCACGCGACGCCGCGACAATGATGTCCCGATGACCGCCGACCCCCAAGCCCAAGTCCAGGAACTGCGCCGCCAGCTGCAGACGCTGCTCGAAGCCGCCACGGCCAACGAGCGCAAGCTGGACCGCTTCGACGCGCTGGAGCGCCGCCTCATCTCGGTGGGCTCCATGGAGGAGCTGGTCAACCTGCTGCTGGTGGACTGCCGGGCGGACTTCGGACTGGACGCGGCCGAGCTGTGGCTGCTGGACCCCGACGGCGAGCTGCGCCGCGCGCTGCCCAGCCTGCCCATGGCCAAGGCGCCGCAGCTGTTGGAGGGCCACGGGCCGCTGAAGGACATCTTCGGCACCACGCGCACCACGCGCCTCATCGGCCCCGGCCATGACGAGGCGCTGCTGGCCGCGGCCTTCGGTGCCGGCACGCCGGTGCGCTCGGCGGCGCTGCTGCCGCTGATCCGGCAAGGCCTGCTGATCGGCAGCCTGCACTTCGGCGCGCGCGATGCCGAGCGCTACGACGCCGCCTCCGGCACCAAGTTCCTGGACCGGCTGGCGGCCATCGCCGCCATCGCCATCGAGAGCATGCTCAACCGCGAGCGGCTGCGCCGCGCCGGCATGACTGACGGCCTGACCGGCGTGCACAACCGCCGCTACTTCGACCACCGCAGCCTCATCGAGTTCAGCCAGGCCGTGCGCCACCGTTACCCGCTGGCCTGCCTGTTCCTGGACATCGACCACTTCAAGGCCATCAACGACGGCCACGGCCACCCCACGGGTGACGAGGTGCTGCGCCAGGTGGGCGGGCTGATCCAGCGCTCGCTGCGCACCGGCGACCTGGCCGCGCGCTACGGCGGCGAGGAGTTCGTCGTGCTGCTGCCGCGCACCGACCTGGCCGGCGCCCGCGAGGTGGCCGAGCGCATCCGGCAGATGGTGCAGGACGCGCCGTTCGTCACGCCAGACGGCGGCACGCTCGGCGCCACGCTGTCCGTCGGCCTGGCCATGCTGCCGGCCGAGGCCACCAGCTTCGCCGACCTGCTGAATGCCGCCGACCGCGCGCTCTACGAGGCCAAGCAGGCCGGGCGCAACCGCACCATCGCGGACACCGAGAGCGAGGCCGCCTGACGGTGGGAATGCGGGCCGAGCGCCGGGCCGCCCCAAGCCGGCCCGCGTAGGGCGATGTGCTCGTGGCTCGATGCCACGAGCATCGCCGTCCCCTCGGGGGCCGAGGCCGGACACGGCGAGTCCTGAGGACTCGTCGTGCCTGCCGAGGGGCAGTCGCTCTGTCGGCTGCGCGGTCTGCAAGACCGACTGGGCTTGCCCGCGTTCAGCGGCGCAAGACCGGGCGAGGGGCTCACGTCAGCCAGAGCAGCTGCATCGTGAACATGTCGCCGCGGCTGCCGTAGGTCTTGCCCCACAGGAAGGCCGTGTTCAGCGTCACCGTGTCGCGGCCCTCGTCCCACAGCGTGGCCAGCAGCGCCGGCCCGGCGCGGTGGGACTGGCGCCGGCGCGACGCCCAGTCGTTCCATTGCCCCACTTCGCTGAAGCCCTGCAGACCCAGCCGCCAGCCCGGCGCCACGCGGTAGAGGCCGCGCCACTGCAGCTTCAGCCGCGTGTCGTGCCGGCGGCTGTCGTACTCCCAGAACACGTTGGCATTGAGCTTGAGCCGCCCGAGGTCGGTCTGCCAGGCCGGGCCCAGCTCCAGCGCATGGCTCTGGCCCACGTTGCGGATCAACTGCGCATGCAGGGCCAGGTCGTACGGCTTCTCGCCCTGGGTCAGCAGCACGACGTTCTGCCAGTTCAGGCTGGACAGCACCTGGTCGGACGCGCCGTAGCCGATCCAGCTCGCCAGCACCCGCGTCGTCCAGCGCGTGCTCAGGCCCCAGCTGAGGCCCAGCTCCGGCCACAGCTGCGCTTCCTCGTCGGGCGGCTTGACCGTCCAGTAGCGCAGCTCGGCGCCGATGCGGCCGGCCTGGTCGTACGGCGTGACGACGTAGTAGCCCGGGTCGGCCAGTGCCGGGGCGGCCCACGCCGCCAGCAGGCACATGCGGGTCAGCTTCATGCCGCGCACTCTAGGCGCGCCGCGGCGGGGTCCCCACCCCCTGACAAACCCCGAGCCCGCCACTGCGCACAGCAGCCGGTGCGACCGTGACAATTTGTCGAGCAGTTGCCTGTCCCATGAACACCGATTCCGCCGCACCTCCGCTGGACGACGCTGACGCCATGCCGCGCCGGCTGGGGTCGCTGCGGTTGCGGCTGGGCGTCGGCGTGCCGCTGCTGACCTGCGCCATCGTGGCCGTCTTCGAGTGGAGCCTGGGCGGCTTCGTCGTGCCGGCCGAGGGCCTGGCGCGCACCGCCTGGCTGGTGCTGCTGCTCAGCGCGGCCCAACTGCTGCTCGTCGAGATGCTGATGCTGCGGCCGCTGCGCCGGCTGGCGGCCGGCTGCGAGGCGATCGAGTCCTCCCCCGTGCCGCTAACGCCGGAGGACGCCGCGCCGACGCCGGGGCTGGCGGCGGAGCTGGATCGCATCGGCCACGCGATGCGCCGCGTGCGCGGATCGCTGTGGCAGCAGGACCAGCATGCCCGCGAGCTGCGCCGCGAGCTGACGCAGCAACGCCTGCTGTTGGAGCAGGCCCAGCTGGCGCTGGAGGCCAACCAGCGCGAGCTGGCCAGCCTGGCCCGCACCGACGCGCTGACCGGGCTGGACAACCAGCGCGCCTTCGACGAAGCGCTGCGCCGCGAGTTCAAGCGCGCCCAGCGCCAGCGCGGCCTGCTGGCGCTGGCCGTGCTGGATCTGGACGAGTTCAAGCAGTTCAACCAGCGTCACGGCGCCGCCGCGGGAGACGCCGCGCTGCAGCGCGTGGCCGGCCTGCTGAACGAGCGCTTCAAGCGCGACACCGATGTTGTCGCCCGCCTGGGCGGCGAGGAGTTCGTCGCGCTGCTGCCCGGCGTCGGCATGGCCGAGGCTCAGGGCGTGCTGGAGCAGCTGCGCGACGACCTGCGCGCGCTGCGCCTGCCCGATGGCGAGGGCGACCTGACGCTGAGCGTGGGCCTGGCCGCCGCCAGCCCGGCCCACCCCTACCTGAGCGCCCAGGCGCTGATGCAGGCGGCCGACGAGGCGCTCTACATCGCCAAGCATGCTGGCCGGGACAGATTGAGTTTGGCGGCCTGAAGTAGGCCCCTCGCCCAGGCGCGCCACGCTGGACGCGGGCGGCGCCCGGGGGGGCCCCCCCCGGGGCCGCCCAGGGCGGGGGGGGGGGGCCCCCCCGCCCCACCCCCCGGGG
>JAYSCT010000055.1:0-30187 GCA_041914785.1 Roseateles sp. | reverse complement strand
AGCCGCCGTACTGCGCGCCGTAATAGATGCCGGCCAGCATGATGAGGGCCGGCGTCGCGTCCAGCGTGTAGATGGACGGCAGCAGCATGGCGATGGTGGCCACGGGGCCCAGGCCGGGCAGCACGCCGATCAGCGTCCCCAGCACGGTGCCGAAGAACGCGTAGAGCAGGTTCTGTAGCGTCAGCGCCGTCTGGAAGCCGAGCGCGAGGTTGTTCAGCAGGTCCATGTCGCGCCTCAGCCGTTGAAGTAGATGGGCCAGACCGGAATCGTCAGCTTCAGGCCCAGGATGAACAGCGCCCAGCTGCCGGCCGTCAGCACGACGCTGCTGAACAGCACGTCGCGCAGCCGGAATTCGCTGCCGGCCAGCGAGGACAGCAGGATGGTGATGGGCAGCGTGATGATGAGGCCCAGGCGCGGGAGCGCGACGCCGAACACGACGATCGCCAGCAGGATGACCACCAACGGCCGCCAGGCGAACGCGCCCACCGGATCGCCTCCTTCGGACTCCAGCGTCAGCGCCTTGAACAGCACCAGCGCGCCCAGCAGCGCGAGAAGGGTGCCAAGGCCGAACGGGAAGTAGCCGGGACCTGGACGCGCCGAGGTGCCGAAGGAGTACTCCGTGGCGCCCCAGGCGAATGCCACACCCACCACGACGAACATCAGCCCGGACCAGAAGTCCCGCTGGCTCTTGATCTTCATTGCTCTTGTCTCCAAACGCCGCGGGAGGGCGCCCTATTAAGTGAGAGGAATTCTGTCAGCCGCCCCCTCGCGACGTGCTGTGGATTACACGTATCAGCCTTCCCAGGCCGGCGTGCTGCGCAGCACTTCCTCGATGGTGGTGACCCCTTCGGCGATCTTCATGGCGCCCGCCAGGCGCAGTGGCCGCAGACCTTCCTGCGTGGCCTGACGGCGCAGTGCCGGCAGGTCGCTCAGCGTCGCCTTGACGCCCTCCGTCACCGTCAGCAATTCGTACAGGCCCGCACGACCGCGGAAGCCCGTGTTGCGGCATTCCAGGCAACCCACGGGCTTGTAGGGCTTCACGCCACCGCCCAGACGCCAGTGCCTGACCAGTTCGTTAAGGCTCTCACGCGTGACGCCCGGGTCGGGCTGCTTGCAATGCGGGCAGAGCGTGCGCACCAGCCGTTGCGCGAGCACGCCGATGATGGTGGCGCTGAGCAGGTAGTTAGGCACACCCAGGTCCAGCAGCCGCGTGATGGCCGACACCGAGTCGTTGGTGTGCAGCGTGCTGAACACGAGGTGACCCGTCAGGGCCGCCTGGATGGCCATCTCGGCTGTTTCCAGGTCGCGGATTTCGCCGACCATGATGATGTCCGGGTCCTGGCGCATCAGCGCACGCAAGCCTTCGGCGAAGCCGAAATCGAGCTGGTTCTGAACCTGGGTCTGATTGAAGGCCGGCTCGATCATCTCGATCGGGTCTTCGATGGTCGTGACGTTGACCTCGTCGGTCGCCAGGCGCTTGAGCGTGGAGTACAGCGTCGTCGTCTTGCCAGAACCCGTGGGGCCGGTCACGAGGATGATGCCGTGCGGCTGCTTGACCAGTCCCTCCCAGCGCTCGGAGTCATGCTGGCCGAAGCCCAGCGAGGCCAGGTCCTTGACCGCGGTGTCCGGGTCGAAGATGCGCATGACCATCTTCTCGCCGAACGCGGTGGGCAGTGTGGACAGCCGCATTTCCACTTCGTCGCCCGCCGGGTTGCGTGTCTTGATGCGACCGTCCAGCGGACGGCGCTTCTCGACGACGTCCATGCGGCCCAGCAGCTTGATGCGTGAGGTCATCGCCGCCATGACGGTGGGCGGCAGCTGGTAGACCGTGTGCAGCACGCCGTCGATGCGAAAGCGAATGACGCCCATCTCGCGGCGCGGCTCCAGGTGGATGTCGGAGGCGCGCTGGTCGAACGCGTACTGCCACAGCCAGTCCACCACCTGCACGACGCCCTGGTCGTTGGCGTCCAGCTGCTTGTTGCTCTTGCCCAGCTCGACAAGCTGCTCGAAGCTGGCCACCTGGCTCTGCTCGCCGGCCTTGGCGGCCTGGCGCACCGAACGGGCCAGCGTGAAGAACTCGGTCGTGTAGCGGGCGATGTCCAGCGGGTTGGCGATGACGAGCTTGATCGGCTTGCGCACATGCGACTCGATCTGCGCCACCCAGCCGGTGTCGAAGGGCTCGGAGGTCGCGATGGTCACGTCGTTGACGCCGAACTGCACCGGCAGGCAACGCTTGGCCTCGGCGTAGCCGATGGACATCACGTCGCCGACACGGCCCACGTCCACCTTCAGCGGGTCGATGCGCAGATACGGCATGCCGACCCGCGTGGCCAGCCATTCCGACAGCGCGTCCACGTCCAGCGGCTTGCCCGTGGCCAGGTGCACCAGCCCGGCATGGCCCAGCCGCACCAGCGGGTGCAGGGAACTGTCGCCCGCCGCGAAGCGCTGCTCGGTGCGCTGCGCCTGCGCCTCGTCGATGAGCCCGTCGCGCAGCAGCCATTTCAGCAGCCGGCGCCATTCGAGGCGGCCTTCGGGCTTGGCGGTCGGCGAGGCAGCAGCGGATTTCGGCTTGGGAGTCATCGTCTCGATCGTCAAAGCGCTTGAATGATGCTCATGGGCAGCGGCCGCACCAGGCGCAGCCACTTGCGGGCCGGCAGCTTGAAGCGCGATTCGATGGTAGCCGCGCGCTGCTCCAGCACCTCGCGGCCCGGGACGGTCACGCCACGGGCGGCGACCACGACCGTGTTGCCTTCCTTCGTGGGCGCCAGGCTCCACACCTGGTCGGGCCCGAAGGCGCGCGCGATGCGCTGCGCGCTGCGTGCGAAGCTGGCGCTGCGGCCGAACAGGTTCACCGTCATCAGTCCGCCATCTGCCAGCACGCCGCGGCAGGCCGCGTAGAAGGCCTCGTCGTCCAGCACGGGCGATGCGGCCTCGTGGTCATACAGGTCCACGTTGAGCACATCCACGGTCTGCAGGTTCGCGTCGTCGGCCACCCACCGGCCGGCGTCCGCGTTGACGACCTCCAGCCGCGCATCGTTGGCGGGCAGGCGGAACCACTGCCGGCAGGCGGCGATGACCTCCGGGTTGATCTCGACCGCCGTCGTGCGCATCTTGAGCTGCCCGTGGCAAAAGCGCGTCAGCGCCGCCGCGCCAAGGCCCAGCTGCACGGCATGGCCCTCGCCGAGCGACGCCTCGTCGCGCCACAGCATCCAGGCGCACATGCGCTGGATGTACTCCAGTTCCAGCTGGTCCGGCTTGCGGATGCGCATGGCGCCCTGCACCCAGATCGAGTCCAGGTGCAGGAAGCGCACGCCGTCGAATTCGCTCAGCGTGGCGGGGCCCCAGGTCGGTGTCTTGGTTTTCATTGGCGGCGCATCCTAGGCCAAGGCGGCAGGCGCGACCCTTGGGGATCTTGCTACGACAGGTAAAGCTGCACGGCGGCGCGCCAGGCGTCGATCTTCGTGGCCAGGGACAGGCCGGCATGAGCCGGGCTCGTGGACGGCAGCCGCAGCACCGGCAAGTCCGGCGTGCCCAGTGCCAACAGCGTCTGCCGGTGTGCCAGCGCGCCGTTGCAGGCAATCGCGCGCAGCGCCGGCAGCCGCGCCACCAGCTCGCGCAGGTCGCTGGGCTCCGCCGCCTGGATGGCCGTGTCCAGGCTGCCCTCTCGGCGGCAGGCGGCCACGGCATCCCACAGCGCGATGCGGTGCTCAAGCAACACCTGCAGCCGCTCGGCATAGGGACGTGCGACCAGGCCCGCCTCGCCCGTCAGCGCCGACATGACCGGCCAGAACGCATTGCGCGGATGGGCGTAGTACTGGGCTGCCTGCAGCGACGCCGCGCCGGGGAAGCTGCCCAGCACCAGCAGTCGCGCCCGGGCGTCGAACACCGGCGCGAGGCCGACCAGGCGCCGCTCGGGCTCGGGGTTTGCAGGGCTGGCGGCTGGCGCCGGTGGCTGGGAGGATGTGGAAGGTTTCAACGGGAGCACACAAGATGATGAACACCGAAGCCGTCTGGCAGTTTCTCAGCACCCAGGGGGTCGACTTCGGCCTCAAGGTGCTTGCCGCCATCGCCGCCTGGATCGTGGGCCGGTGGCTCATTTCATTGGCGCTGCGGCTGTTCTCGGCGGCACTGCTGCGCGGCAAGCACATCGACTCGACGCTGGTCACCTACCTGCGCTCCATCCTCAGTGTGCTGCTGAACATCGTCCTCATCCTGTCGATCCTGGACATCTTCGGCGTCAAGACGACGTCGTTTGCCGCGCTGCTGGCCGGCGCGGGCCTGGCCATCGGCACCGCCTGGGGCGGGCTGCTGACGCATTTCGCCGCCGGCGTGTTCATGCAGGTGCTGCGGCCGTTCAAGGTGGGCGACTTCGTGCAGGCCGGCGGCGTGACCGGCACCGTGACCGAGATCGGCCTGTTCGGCACGACGATCACCAGCCCGGACAACGTGCACACCATCGTCGGCAACAACACGGTGTTCGGCGGCGCCATCCAGAACTACTCGACGCTGCCGCACCGCCGTGTCGACTGCGTCGCCAAGGTCGCCAACAGCGTCGATCCGCTGGACGCCATCGCCCGGCTGCGCCCTGCCATTGCTGCCATTCCGAACGTGATGACCACACCCGCGCCGGACATCGAGATCCTGCAGTTCACGCCCGAAGGCCCGCTGCTGGCCGTGCGGCCCTACTGCCACACCGATCACTACTGGCAGGTCTACTTCGACACGCACAAGGCGATCGTGGCGACCTTTGGGGCTGCGGGCTATCCGGTGCCCGAGACACCCATCAGCCCGCGCAACCGTTGAACCCCTCGGCCAGCCTCGCCCCGCGCGTGCCATGACCGACCTGACCGCCCGCATCGCCAGCCTCTGGCGCTACCCGGTGAAGTCCTGCGCCGGCGAGCCCGTCGACATGCTGGTGCTCGACGCCGACGGCTGGCCCGTGGGCGACCGCGGCTGGGGTGTGGTCACCGCCGGCGGCGAGCTGACGTGGATGGGCGCCTACCCGCGCCTGGCGCTGGTCAGCGCTTCGCTGGACGATGGTGGTCTCACGCTGCGGGCCGAGGGCACCGAGCTGACGCTGCCCGCAGACGGCGGCAACGCCGTCAACGTCAACGCGTGGAACGACGGCACCAAGGGCCTCGACAGCATCCAGGCCTGGGACGCCGGCGACACAGCGGCCGCGCTGCTGCATGCGGCGACCGGTGAACGGCTGCGCCTCGTGCGCCTGAGCCACGAAGCCCAGCGCCGGCCCATGCTGAACGCGCTGCACCTGGTGGGTGATGCCTCGCTGCAAGCCTGGCGCGATGCCATGACCCAGCCTCTGGGCGGCGCGGCGCAACGCGCACGGCCCAACATCGTGCTGACCGCCACCGGCGATGACAATCTGCCGCCCTTCATCGAGGACGTGATGACTCAGGCCCGCATCGGCGCGCTGACGCTCGCCCGCACGAGCGTCTGCGTGCGCTGTGTCATGCCGACCGTGGATCCCGCCACCGCCGAGCCGCAGCCGCCGGCGATGCACGCGCTGGTGCGGCTCAGCGCCGAGCGCGCACCGGGTGCGCCGGTGCAGTTCGGCATCTATGCGCGCGGCAGCGGCGCCGGCACGCTGCGCGTGGGAGACCGCGTGGCGCTGACCCTGGATTTCTCCTGACCCCTGATCCCTGATCCCTCTTCATACGCATGAAACCCCTGCTCGCTCCCGTCTTGCTCGGCGTCATCCTCGCCTGCCAGGCCGCGGAGCCCACCGTCGCCGAGCCTGCTGCAGACGCGGCGCCCGCCGCCATCAAGCTGCCCCAGGGCCGCTGTCCCACCAGGCCGGCGCCGGAGATGGCGCCCACGAAGATGAGCGGCAAGTTCCAGTACATCGCCCACTTCCTGCTCAAGGCCGACGGCAGCATCGAAAACATCCGTGTGCAAGGCCGCGGCCCGCAGGGCCAAGGACAAAACATCCGGGCGGCCATCGCAAGCTACCGGTGTCTGCCTGCAGACGCTGATCAGGAAATCGTCTCGACTTTCGACTTCAAGATCGATTGAGGGCGGCCAGCCGCGGCAGCGCCGCCAGCGCGTTGCCGCTCGTCACCGCGGCCGCCTGCTCGACCGTCCAGCCGCGCGCGGAAGCCAGGCTCCCGGCAATTCGCGGCAGTTCGCCTGGCTCGTTGCGCCCCTGGCCCGGCACTGCGTCGCGCTCGGCGGCCGTCCGGTAGAGCCACTGCGGCGGGATGTCCGGCGCGTCGGTCTCCATGACCAGCGCCGTCTCGGGCACCATCGCTGCGAGGCGGCGGATCTGCAGCGAGCGCTCGAAGGTCAGCGTGCCGCCGAAGCCCAGCTTGAACCCGAGGTCGATGAACGCCTGCGCCTGCTGCTCGCTGCCGTTGAACGCATGGGCGATGCCGCCATGCGTGAAGCCCACGCGGCGCAGGCCGGCCAGCAGCTGGTCGGCGCTGCGGCGCACATGCAGCAGCACCGGCAGGCCGGCACGCTTGGCGAGCTTCAACTGCTCGACGTAGAAGCGCTGTTGGACGTCGGCATCCAGCCCGGGCACGAAGAAGTCCAGCCCGATCTCGCCAACCGCCACCAGCCGCGGGTCGTCCCGGTGCTGCTGCAGCGCGTCGGCCACGCGGTCCAGATCGCCCGGGCCGGCGTTCATCACGTACAGCGGATGAATGCCCAGCGCATAGGTGAAGCTGTGTTGATGCGCCAGTTCGCGCACGCGCGCCAGGTTGTGCGCGTCCACGGCCGGAATGACGATCTGCGCAACGCCGGCGGCTTTCGCGTGGGCGACGACGGCGTCACGGTCAGCGTCGAACTCGGCGGCGTCGAGATGGCAGTGGGTGTCGATCCACATCAGCGTCGACGCATGGCGTTGTGATGAATGCGCAGCACCTGCACCGTGCCCTCATTCGCCCGGCAGATGACCCGGTAGTTGGCGTGCAGCACCAGTTCACGTGTGCCGGGCAGCCGTCCGGCGTGGCCAAGGCCTGGGAACTCATCCAGCCGCTCGATCTTGTCCCTCAGCTCCTGCGCGAAGCTGGTGGCACGGCCAGGGTTGTCGGCAGCGATGTAGTCCAGCAGATCCTGCAGATTGCGCAGCGCGCCGCGCGTCCACCGAATCGCCATCAGGCGCCGTGGCGAGCGAAGACCGCGGCCACGTCGGCCTCACTGGCGAACTCGCCCGCCTCCGCTTCCCGCAGACCGGCCTTGATGTCCTCGATCTGCCAGGCTTCCAGAGCCAGCAGCTGCTCCAGGGCTTCAGACACCACCCGAGCCGGGCTGCGCGCCGTGTCACGGGCCAACGCGTCCACCTGAGCGAACACGGGCTCGGGCAGTTCGATGCTCAGTGTGCGACTGCTCATGGGCGACTCCTCGAAAGCGCTGCCACCGAGTCTAGGCTTCAGCGGAACACCACGGTCCGGTTGCCATTCAGCAGCACCCGGTGCTCCGCATGCCACTGGATGGCCCGCGCCAGCGCCACGCATTCCATGTCACGGCCGATGCCGACGAGCTGCTCGGGCGGCATGCTGTGGTCGATGCGGGCGACTTCCTGCTCGATGATCGGGCCCTCGTCGAGGTCGCTGGTCACGTAGTGAGCCGTGGCGCCGATGAGCTTCACGCCGCGCTCGTAGGCCTGGTGGTAGGGCTTGGCACCCTTGAAGCTGGGCAGAAAGCTGTGGTGGATGTTGATCGCGCGGCCCGACAGGTCGCGGCACAGCTCGGGCGACAGGATCTGCATGTAGCGCGCCAGCACGACGAGGTCGATCTTGTTCTCGGCGATGACCTCGCGGATCTTGGCTTCCTGCGCGGCCTTCTGCGCGTCGGTGCCGCCCAGCAGCGGGAAGTGGTGGAACGGAATGTTGTGCGACGCCGCGAGCTGATAGAAGTCGCGGTGGTTGGACACGATGGCCGGGATCTCGATCGGCAGGTGCCCGGTCTGCACGCGAAACAGCAGGTCGTTCAGGCAGTGGCCCAGCTTGGACACCAGCAGCAGCACACGCGTCTTGCGCTGGCGCGACACCAGTTCCCAGTCCATGCCGAACTCGCCGGCCAGCGGCGCGAAGGCGGCCTGCAGGGCGGCTTCTTCAGCGGCGGCCTCGAACTCGATGCGCATGAAGAAGCGCTGGTGATCCGCATCGCCATGCTGGTGCGACGTCAGGATGTTGCCGCCCTGCTGCAGCAGCACGCCGGTGACGGCGTGCACGATGCCGGCGCGGTCGGGGCAGGAGAGCTTGAGAACGAAACGTGGAGCGGTCATGACTGGAATTGGCCCTTGACCAGGTGCAGCTGCCGGTCGCAGCGTGCCGCGAGGTCGCGGTCGTGGGTGACGAGGACAAACGCGGTGCCCAGCTCGCGCGCGCGCTCAAGCATCAGCGCGAACACGGCGTCGGCGGTGTCGCGGTCGAGGTTGCCGGTGGGCTCGTCGGCCAGCACGCAGGCCGGCCGCGTGACGAGCGCGCGGGCGATGGCCACGCGCTGGCGCTCGCCGCCGGAGAGTTCCGCCGGGCGGTGCTGCACGCGGTCCTTCAGCCCGACGCGCGCCAGCATCTCGGCGGCCACCTCGCGCGCCTGCGCCGGGGTCTGGCGGCGGATGCGCAGCGGCATGGCCACATTGTCCAGCGCCGAGAACTCGGGCAGCAGGTGGTGGAACTGGTAGACGAAGCCCAGGTGCTGGTTGCGCCAGCGGCCGCGCTCGGCTTCATCCATGGATGCGAAGGACTGTCCCTTCAGCGTCACGCCGCCGGTGGTGGGCTGGTCCAGCCCGCCCAGCAGGTGCAGCAGCGTGGACTTGCCTGAGCCCGACGCGCCGATGATGGCCAGCGTCTCGCCGCGCTTCACGGCCAGGTCCACGCCGCGCAGCACGGTGACGTCGAGGCTGCCTTCCTTGAAGCGGCGGGTCAGGCCGGTGGCCTGGATGACGGCGTCATTCATAGCGCAGCGCCTCCGCCGGCTGCACGCGGCTGGCGCGCCAGCTCGGGTAGAGCGTGGCGAGGAAGGCCAGGCTCAGCGAGCCGACGGCGATGGGGACGATGTCGCCGCTCTGCGGGTCGCTGGGCATCTGGCTGATCAGGTAGATGCTGCCCGGCAGGAAGCTGACGTTCAGCAGGTGTTCGATGGCGGGCACGATGACGTCGATGTTGAAGGCGATCAGCAGCCCCAGTGCCACGCCGGCCAGCGTGCCGATGATGCCGGACGCCGCGCCCTGCACGATGAAGATGCCCATGACCGAGCGCGGGCTGGCGCCCAGGGTGCGCAGGATGGCGATGTCGCTCTGCTTGTCGGTCACCGTCATCACCAGCGTCGACACCAGGTTGAACGCCGCGACGGCGACGATCAGCGTCAGCACGATGCTCATCATGCGTTTCTCGATCTGCACGGCATCGAACCAGGTCGCGTTGGAGCGTGTCCAGTCGCGCACGAGGATCTCCGGCCCCATCTGGCCGGCCAGGTCGGCGGCCACGCGGCGGGCGTCATGCACGTCGCGCAGCTTGAGCTGCACGCCCGTGGGCCCGTCGGTGCGGAACAGCTTGGCCGCATCGTCCACATGCACCAGCGCCAGGCCCGAGTCGTACTCGTAGTGGCCGGAATGGAAGACGCCCACGATGTTGAAGCTCTTCAGCCGCGGCACGACGCCGGCCGGCGTGACCTGGCCGCCCGGCGCGACGACGGTGATCTTGTCGCCCTCGCCCACGTTCAGCTGGCGGGCCAGCTCGGCCCCCAGCACGATGTTCCAGGCACCGGGGACGAGCTTGGCGTAGGTGTCCCTGAGCTGTGCGCCCAGGCCGGTGACGGTCGCCTCCTCGGCCGGCGAGATGCCGCGGATGACGGCGCCGCGCATGTCCTCGCCACGGGCGATGAGGCTCTGGTTGGCCACGAACGGCGCCGCGCCGATGACGGCCGGGTTCTGGCGCGCCTTGGCGGCCGTGGCCTGCCAGTCGGGCAGCGCCTGGCCGGAGTAGTTCAGCAGCTCGACGTGCGCGATGACGTTGAGCATGCGGTCGCGCACTTCCTTCTGGAAGCCGTTCATGACCGACAGCACGACGATGAGCGCCATCACGCCCAGCGCGATGCCCACCATGGAGGCGCCGGAGATGAAGCTGATGAAGGCGTTGCGCCGCCCGCCGCGGCCGGCGCGCACGTAGCGCCAGCCGACCTGGAGTTCAAACGGCGAGGGCATGGGGCGGATCGATGGCAGGCTGCATGGGGCCGGGATGGTAACTGGCCGACTCCGCCGAGAATGCTCGCCACCCCGGTTCCCGGGCTTCTGGAGATGCGATGAAGCGCTTGTCCTTCCTGTCGGCGGCCTGCCTGCTGACAACGTCCCTGGCCTTGCCGGCGCGGGCGGTGCCGGATCTGGTCATCGTCGTGCGCCACGCCGAGAAGGCCGGCGAAGGCGGGAACGACCCCGCGCTGTCACCCGCCGGGGAGCAGCGCGCGCAGGCACTCGCCCAGGCTCTGGCTGGTCTGCGCGTGAACGCCATCGTGACGACGCAATACCAGCGCACCCGCGCCACCGCCGCGCCGCTGGCGCAGGCCCTGGGGCTGCAGCCGCAGGTCATCGAGACGCGGCGCGGCGACATGCCCGGCCACGTGCAGGCCGTGGCCGACGCGGTGCGCGCCCAGACCGGCACGGTGCTGGTGGTGGGCCACAGCAACACGGTGACGCCGCTGCTGGCGGCACTCGGCGGGCCGAAGCTGCCGGAGCTGTGCGAGACCAGCTTCCATCACGCCTTCGTGCTGCAGCCGGCGGCAGCGCCGCTGCGCTGGGCGCAGTTCGGCTACGGTGCGCCCAGCACGGCACCCCAGCCGGGCTGCCTCTGACCTGCGGGCATCGGCGGGGGCGCCGTCGGGCGCCGGCCGCGCGCTCGCGGCCCGGTCACACCTCGTCGACCATGTTGACGCCGGCGCTTCGCAGCTTGCCGAGCGTCTCGCATCCGGCGTGGCCGATGTCCGCGGGCCACACGTAGTGCCGCGTCACGGCCGCCGTGATCTTCGTGGTGCCGAGCGCCTTGACCTCGACGAACAGCTCGGGCTTGAACGCGAAGGCGGCAAGATTGCGCAACACGCCGGCGATCATCCACAGCTGGCATTGCGGGCACACCATCTGGTCGACCCAGATCTTGACCTGCACCTTCTGCCCCTGGTACTTGTCCCGGCGCTGGTCGTACCAGGCCTGCAGCGTCTTCTGCGCTTCGCGCCAGGCCTGGCGCTCCGCATGATCGGCGGCGGTGTTGCCATCCGCCTGCTGGCTGGACCCGCTGCCCATGGGGCCTTGCCAGCTGTTGTCCGGACCGTCGAAGCGGAAATACACCTCTGCCTTGGCCATGTCGGGGCTCCTTGCGTCGCGTGAAAAGGGGGCGTCTTGCCTAGCCAGACATTAGAAGACAGCCATCGCGGCAAAGGGGCGATGAATGCGGCCGGCAGCCGCCCCTAACTCTTGGGATGCAGGGCGGCCCGCGGCGGGGCGTCAGTCCCACCGGTGCGACACGAAGCAGCCGCGTGCGGAGGCGCCCGACGGAAACCGCCAGCCCTTCATCAGGGTGATGGCCTGGGCGTCGAAGAGCTGCTTCGGGCTCGCATCGACGATGTCGACCTTGACCACGACGCCTTGCTCCACATCGATGCGGGCGTGCGTCCAGCCGTAGGGCCGGCCGGCGACCGGCGCCGTGCCGAAATGCGCCAAGTCGATGTTCCCGAGTGCAGCGCACTCGGCCGTGTCGAGGACACGCTCGGCGGGTTCGGCGACGACAGGCGCCCGGGGCGGTGCGCTGGCGCAGCCGGCGGCAAGCGCTGCCAGCACGAGCGGGAGAAGCAGCAGAGGTCGCATCACATTCCTGTGTGGCGCGGGCCGGACGGGCCGCCGCTGCATCATCGCAGGCAGGCTTGACCGAGGGACCCGGCCCGCGGGCGCACCCGCGTCAGTGCAGCAGGCGCTCCACCTCGGCCGCCGGGTCGCCGGCGGCGGCCACCTGGGCGGCCAGCAGGTCGAGGTCCAGGTGCAGATGCGCCATGAGTTCGGGCACGGCCACCTGCAGCGCGTGCACGGGCTCGTCATGGTGCTCGGCGGCGTCGGCCAGCACTTCGGCCAAGTGCAGCACGGCGGCGATCAACGAGAACGGGCGGATCTCCAGCGGCGTGTTGGCGTCCCTGAAGGCTTCCACCATGCGGTCAGGAAAATGCCAGTGCGACGCCAGCGACGCGGTCACGTCGGCATGCGTGCAGCCGAAGCGGTGCTCTTCTAGCGAGAAGCGGCTGCCCGGTTCAGCGGCATGGGCCTCGACGTCAGCCACCAGCGCGGGCGCATCGGCCGCCATCAGCAGCTGGCCCGTGCGCAGCATCAGGCCGGCGAGATAGGCGGTGTCGGTGGTTGTGGCGTCGGCCCCCAGCATGCGGGCGAGCAGGCGCGCGTAATGGGCGGTGGCCATGCTGTGGCGCCAGAACTGCGTGCGGTCCAGGCCCTGCACCTGGGGAAAGGCGCCACTCAGGCAGGCGGCCATGGCCAGGTTGCGCAGCGTTTCCAGGCCCAGCGCGTGGGCGGCGTCGACGACGGTGGCGATCTGGTGCGACGGGCTGTAGTGCGCCGAGTTCGCCAGCCGCAACACCTTAGCGGTCAGCGCACCGTCCTTCTCGATGAGGGCGGCCAGCTGGGCCAGGCCCACGTTGTCGTCATCGAAGCTTTTCAGCAGCCGGGAGGCCACCTCGGGCATGGTGGGCAGGTCGTTGGGCTTGACGAAGAAACGCTCGGCGGCTGCGGTCATCGTGGACTCCTTCGGGACGCTGAAGTGCGGCCCAGTCTAGGGCGGCAACACCAGCATCGCGCGGAAATCGTTCACGTTCGTGAAGCTCGGGCCAACGTTGAGTAAATCCCCCAGCGGCGCGAAGAAGCTGGCGCTGTCGTGGCCGTCCAGCAAGGCCTGCGGGTTCAGCCCCAGCGCGCGGGCGCGGGCCAGGCTGGTGGGCGTCAGCAGCGCGCCGGCATGGGGGCCGACGCCGTCGATGCCATCGGTGTCGGCGGCCAGCGCCCAGACGCCGGGCTCGCCCTGCAGCGCCAGTGCACAGCCGAGCAGGAACTCGGTGGCGCGGCCGCCCCGCCCCGTCTGCCGGGCGGCGTCGACGGTGACCGTCGTCTCGCCGCCGGACAGGATGACGCACGGGGCCGTGAACGGCTCGCCGCGGCGCGCGACGGCGCGGGACAGCGCCGCGTGCATGCCACCGATGACGCGCGACTCGCCCTCGATCTCGTCGCTCAGGATGTGCGCGGCCAGGCCTTGCGCGCGCGCGGCGTCAGCGGCGGCCTCCAGGCTCATCTGCGGCGTGGCGAGCAGGCGCAGCTCATGGCTCGCCAGGCGGGGATCGCCGGGCTTGGGCGTCTCGAATGCACCGGACGTCAGCCCTTCGCGCGCCGCCGCGGGCAGGTCCAGCCGGTAGCGGCGGCAGATGGCCAGTGCGTCGGCACAGGTCGTCGTGTCGGCGACCGTCGGGCCGGAGGCGATGACGGCGGGGTCGTCGCCCGGCACGTCGCTGATGGCCAGCGTCAGCACGGCGGCCGGCGCGCAGGAGGCGGCCAGCCGCCCGCCCTTGATCCCCGAGAGGTGCTTGCGCACGCAGTTCATGTCCGCAATGGACGCGCCGCTGGCCAGCAGCGCACGGTGGATGGCCTGCTTGTCGGCCAGCGTGAGACCCGGCGCCGGCAGGCTCAGCAGCGCCGAGCCGCCGCCGGAGATCAGGCAGATGACGAGGTCGTCCGCCGTGAGGCCGCGCGTCATCGCCAGCAGCGCCTCGGTCGCGGCCAGGCCGGCAGCGTCGGGCACCGGGTGCGCGGCCTCGACGACACGCAAGCGGCGCGGCCGGACCCCCGGCGGCACATGGCCGTAGCGCGTGATGACCAGGCCCGACAGCGGCGCGTCGGCGGGCCACGCGGCCTCCAGCGCCTGCGCCATCGCGTCACCCGCCTTGCCGGCGCCCAGCACCAGCGTTCGTCCCGTCGGCGGCGGTGGCAGATGCGCAGCCAGCACGCGGGCCGGCAGCGCGCTGGCGACAGCCACGTCGTAGAGCTGGCGCAACAGCGCGCGCGCGTCGAGGGTCATGGCTGCAGCGCCCAGCGGCCGATCAGCGCGCGTTCCTCGTCGGTGATCTGCGTCGCGTTGTTCAGCGGCATCGCGCGCTGCACGACGACCTGCTGGTAGACCTGTGCCTTGTGCGAAGTCAACGCGTCGGCGGTGTCCAGCCGCACGCCTTTTTGCGCCGCCTCGCCAGCGTGGCAGGCCAGGCAGCGCTGCGTGGCGATGGCCTGCACCTGGGCCAGCGAGACGGGGGCCGCGGTGGCCGACACCGGCTGCGGCCGCGGTGCCATCCACGCGATGAGGCCGGCCAGCAGCACCAGCGCCAGCACCACGGCGCCCCAGCTGTTGACGCCCTTGTGCCGCTTGACGAAGAACACGCGGATGGCCACGCCGGCGGCCATCAGCACGCACAGCACCGCCCAGTTGTGCGGGTGCTGGTGCAGCATGCCGTAGTGGTTGCTCAGCATCGCGATCAGCACCGGCAGGCCGAACCAGGTGTTGTGCACGCTGCGCTGTTTGCCACGCTGGCCGTGGATCGGGTCGGGCTTCTGGCCGGCACGCATCTGCGCGATGACCTTCTTCTGGCCCGGGATGATCCAGTGCGCGACGTTGGCCGTCATCATGGTCGCCAGCGTCGCGCCGATGAGCAGGAAGGCCGCGCGGCCGGCGAACAGCTGGCAGGCCAGCCAGCTCGCGAAGACGACGAAGACCGCGACGACGGCCAGCACGCGGCCGTCGTTGCCGATCTGCCCGTCGCGGGTACGGCCCAGCGTCTGGCAGGCGATGTCGTAGACGGCCGTGCCGACGACGAGAAAGCCCAGCGCGGCGCACACGGCCTGCCAGGGCGCCCCCCACGCATGCACGCGCGCATCGACCAGCATCTGGCTGGCGTTGAACAGGTAGAGCACGACGAACAGCGCGAAGCCGCTCATCCACGTCCAGTAGCTCTCCCAGTAGAACCAGTGCAGATCCTTCGGGAGATTGCCTGGCGCCACCAGGTACTTCTGCGGGTTGTAGAAGCCGCCGCCGTGCACGGCCCAGAGTTCGCCGTCCACGCCCTTGGCCTTCAGGTCGTCGGCGACGGGCTTGACGAGGTGGTTGTCCAGCCAGACGAAGTAGAACGACGCGCCGATCCAGGCGATGACGGTGATGACGTGCAGCCAGCGCAGCAGCAGGTTGGCCCAGTCGAGCAGGTAGATGTCCATGAGGCGGTGGAATTCTCACGAGCGACCCCACCACGGCGGGTGCTGTGGGGCCCAAGGGTCGCGTCCGCAGGCCTCACGAGGCCTGACACCGCGGCGACTGGCGTCGGAGTGTATGCAGCCGCCGTGCCAGCCGTGGCACTCGTCACGCACGGCCACCGCCAGGCCGGCGCAGGCGGGCTGGCAAGCACACAATCGCGCCATGTTCGCCTGCCCGTTCTGGTCGAGAACCGCCCTGCTCCTGCTGCCACTGCTGTGGCTGCCGGTCCTGGCGCCGGCGCAGCCGGCGGACGGGCCCGTGGTGCGGCTGGCCACCAACGTGGAGCGCAGCTACTTCCCGCCGGCCGAGGCACTGCTGCGCAAGGCCTATGCGAGCCTGGGCCTGCAGGTGGAGTTCGTGCAGTGGCCGCTGAACCGCGCGCAGGTGGAACTGAATGCCGGCCGGCTGGACGGCGTCGCGATGCGCACGGACCTGTTCTTTACACAGGTGTCCTCCGTGCGCAGGGTGGACGTGCCGCTGTTGACGCTGCAGGTGTACGCCTTCGGCCGCCCGCCCTGCCCCGCCGCGGTGAGCCTGGAGGAGCTGGCGCGCCGCCGCGTCGCCCATCAGCGCGGCATGGTGGCCGTGGAGGCGCTGGTGCCCGAGGCGGCGCGGCTGCCCGCCAACACACCCAGCGATGCCTTCCTGACGGTGGGCCTGGGCGTGGCGGACTACGCACTGATGCTGTCCACGCCCTGGATGTCCGAGCTGCCGGTGCTCACGCGACAGGGCAGCCTGTGCCGCGTGGCGGCACCGCTGAGCCAGACCGTGCTGTACCACGGCGTTCACGAATCGCAGGCCGCCCGCGTGGCGCCGCTGGAGCAGGTGCTGCGCGCGATGCGCGAACGCGGCGAGATCCAGCAGGCCTGGATCGCCTACGAGCGCGAGATCGCGTCGCAGAACAGCGGCCTGCAGGCGCAGCCCGGCCGCAGCCTCACGCTGACGCCGGTGGCAGCGCCAGGATCTGCGCCAGCGCCGCCACCGCGATGACCGCGGGCTGCTTGCCGGCCACGCCCGGCACGCCGATGGGGCAGACGACCTGGGCCGGCTCGTCTTCGGTAAAACCCCTCGCCGCCAGCCGCTGACGGAAGCTCGCCCATTTCGTCTTGCTGCCGATGAGGCCGATGAAGGCCAGGTCGCCACGCTCGCGCTGGCGCTTCAGGCAGGCGGCGACGAGGTTGAAGTCCTCGGCATGGCTGTAGCTCATCAGCAGCACGGCCGCGCCGGGCGCCAGGTCGGCCACGGCGTCGGCGATGGGGTCGACGGCTTCCTGGCGCCAGTGCGGCGGGGGTGGCTCGGCGGGGAACGCGTCCTCGCGGCTGTCCACCCAGTGCAGCGCCAGCGGCAGGTCGCGCGCGATGCGGGCGATGGCCTGGCCCACGTGCCCGGCGCCGAACAGCGCCAGCGGCCGCAGCGGCGGGACGGGCAGCCGGGCCTGCAGGTCCTCGCCGGCCGCCACGCGTTCGAAGCGCAGCCAGACGACGCCGCCACAGCACTGCCCCAGGCCCGGGCCCAGCGGGTAGCGCACCTCGTCGTCCAGTTCGGCGCCCTGCAAGGCCGCCCGCGCGCGGGCGATGGCGTCGAACTCCAGATGCCCGCCGCCCACCGTGCCGGTGAAGCCATCGCGCGTGACCGCCATCCACGCGCCCACTTCGCGGGGCACGCTGCCCGACGTGCGGGCCACGGTGACGAGGATGCAGGGCCCGTCAGCCACGCCGGGCCTCTCGCTTCATGCGCAGCCGCTTGAAGCGCAGGAACGTGCCGACGCCCAAGGCAGCCAGGATGCCGCCCAACAGGAACTTGCCCAACGCTGCGGCCACCGCACCGCCGCCCCAAAAGCCCACCGTCGCGAGCGCATCGGCGAGCCCGTAAAGGCCATCACCCAGACCTTCAGCCCAGCGAGATCGGTCAGGTTTGCGCTCAGCTGCCACGGTAGGTCGAGTAGCTCCACGGCGACGCCAGCAGCGGCACGTGGTAGTGCGAGGCTTCGTCGGCGACGCCGAAGTCCAGCGGCACTTCGTCGAGGAAGGCGGGCTCGGGCAGGTTCTCGCCGCGAGCGCGGAAGTAGGCCGCCACCTCGAAGACGAGGCGGTAGCGGCCGGCCGTGAAGGTCGCGCCTTCCAGCACCGGGCCGTCTGCACGCCCGTCCCCGTTCAGGTGCAGGCTGCGCAGCCATTTGGGGCCATCCGCCTCCAAACGGTACAGCCGCACGGCCATGCCGGCGGCGGGGCAGCCGTTGGCGGTGTCCAGCACATGTGTTGTCAGTTTGCCCATCGAAGCTCCATTGCCTATTGAGTACTGCGGCTTGATGCAAAGTGTAGGGATGACGACGCCCCGCTATCCCCGCGACCTCATCGGCTACGGCGAGAACCCACCGCATGCGCAATGGCCGGGCCAGGCCCGCGTGGCGGTGCAGTTCGTCCTCAACTACGAAGAGGGCGGCGAGAACTCGGTGCTGCACGGCGATGCCGGCAGCGAGCAGTTCCTGTCGGAGATGTTCAACCCGGCCAGCTACCCGGCGCGGCACCTGAGCATGGAAGGCATCTACGAGTACGGCTCGCGCGTCGGCGTGTGGCGGCTGCTGAAGGAGTTCGAGCAGCGCGCACTGCCGCTGACGGTGTTTGGCGTGGGCATGGCGCTGGAACGCTGCGCCGACGTGACGCAGGCCTTCGTCGAGCTGAACCACGAGATCGCGTCGCACGGCTGGCGCTGGATCCACTACCAGGGCATGGACGAGGACACCGAGCGTGCGCACATGGCGCAGGCGATGGCGAGCCTCAAGCGCCTGACGCTGGGCCGTGACCCGCACGGCCTGGGCTGGTACACCGGCCGCGACAGCCCCGCCACGCGCCGCCTCGTGGCCGACTTCGGCGGCTTCGAGTACGACAGCGACTACTACGGCGACGACCTGCCCTTCTGGCTGCAGGTGCGCAAGACCAACGGCGAGCTGGCGCCGCACCTCGTCGTGCCCTACACGCTGGACTGCAACGACATGCGCTTCGCGCTGCCGCAGGGCTTCAGCCATGGCGAGCCGTTCTTCGAGTACCTGAAGGACACGTTCGACGTGCTCTACGCGGAAGGTGCCGACACGCCCAAGATGATGAGCATCGGCATGCACTGCCGGCTGCTGGGCCGCCCGGGGCGGATGCGCGCGCTGCAGAAGTTCCTCGACCACATCGAGGCGCACGACCGCGTGTGGGTGTGCCGCCGGCTGGACATCGCGCGGCACTGGAAAGCCACCCACCCCTTTGATGCCAAGACGGCCTTTGTCTGGGAATGATGACGCTCGAAGAACTCAACCACGCCAGCGCCGCCGACTTCGTCGCGCTGCTGGACGGCACTTACGAACATTCGCCGTGGATCGCCGAACGCGCCGCGGCTTCCCGTCCGTTCAGGACGGTCGCCGCGCTGAAGGTGGCGCTGGCGCGTGTCGTGCGCGAGGCGTCGCTGGACGAGCAGCTGGGCCTGATCCGCGCCCACCCCGAGCTGGCCGGCAAGGCCGCCGTGGCGGGCGAGCTGACGGCCGAGTCGACGAATGAGCAGCAGAAGGCGGGGCTGACGGCCTGCACGCCCGACGAGTTCGCGAAGCTGCAGAAACTCAACGCCGACTACAACGCCCGCTTCGGTTTCCCGTTCATCCTGGCCGTGCGCGGGCCGCGCGGGACGGGCTTCACGCGCCAGGAAATCATCGCCACCTTCGAGCGGCGTTTGCGCGCGCACCCGGACGTCGAACGCGCCGAATGCCTGCGGCAGATCCACCGCATCGCCGAGATCCGGCTGAACGACAAGTTCGGCGTCACGCCGGCGCTGGGTCAGCAGCTGTGGGACTGGGCCGCGCAGCTCGCCACGCACAGCGAGGACGAGAGCTTCCTGACCTGTACCTACGCCACGCCCACGCACACGGCAGTGGCCGAGCAGCTGATGGCGTGGATGCGCGACTGCGGCTTCGACGAGGTCAGCCATGATGCGGTCGGCAATGTCGTCGGCGTCTACAACGGCGCGAGCGAGCAGCGCCTGCTGACCGGCAGCCACTACGACACCGTGCGCCGCGCCGGCCGCTTCGACGGGCGGCTGGGCATCTTCGTGCCCATGCTGGTTGTGCGCGAACTGCACCGTGCCGGCAAGCGACTGCCGTTCGGGCTGGAGGTCGTCGGTTTCTCCGAGGAAGAGGGCCAGCGCTACGCCGCGACCTTCCTCGCGTCCAGCGCGCTGATCGGCGGCTTCGCCGCGGACTGGCTGGACCAGACCGATGCCGCCGGCGTGACGCTGCGCGACGCGATGCGCGACGCCGGCCTGCCCGCCACGCTGGACGCCATCGCCGCCTGCAAGCGCGACGCGTCGCGCTACCTCGGCTTCGTCGAAGTCCACATCGAACAAGGCCCGGTGCTGGACAGCCTGGACCTGCCGCTGGGCATCGTCACCAGCATCAACGGCAGCCGCCGCTACACCGGCGAGATCGTCGGCCTGGCCAGCCACGCCGGCACCACGCCGATGGGCCAGCGCCGCGACGCGGCGGCGGGCGTGGCGGAGCTGATCTTGTTTGCCGAGCAGCGCGCGGCTACCGTGCCCGATGTCGTCGCCACAGTGGGCATGCTGGAGGTGCCCTCGGGCTCCATCAACGTCATCCCCGGCCGCTGCCGCTTCAGCCTGGACCTGCGCGCGACGACGGACGAAGCTCGCGACGCAATGGACGCCGACGTGCGCGCGGAACTGGACGCGATCTGCCAACGCCGCGGCCTGAGCTTCACGCTGCAACCCACGGTGGCCGCCAACGCCGCGCCCAGCGACGCCACGTGGCAGTCGCGCTGGGAAGCCGCCGTCACCGAGCTGGGCCTGCCGCTGCACCGCCTGCCCTCCGGCGCTGGGCACGACGCGATGAAGATGCACGAGCTGCTGCCGCAGGCCATGCTGTTCGTGCGCGGCGGCAATGGCGGCATCAGCCACAACCCGTTGGAGTCGGTGACGGTGGATGACGCGGAGCTGGCCGTGCAAGCATTCGCGAGGCTGCTGGAGATATTACGCGCCGCGTAATAAACTATCGTCATGATCCAGTCCTTCAAGTGCCGGGACACGCAAGCCTTGTTCGAGGGCAGGCAACCCCGGCGCTTCAAGGCCTTCGCCTCGGTGGCCGAGCGCAAGCTCGCCCAGCTGGACGCTGCGCAGACCCTGGACTTCCTGAAGGCGCCACCGGGCAACCGGCTGGAAGCCTTGAGGGGTGATCGCCAGGGTCAGCACAGCATCCGCATCAACGACCAGTGGCGCCTGTGCTTCCGCTGGTCCGAGGCCGGGCCGTAGGACGTGGAGATCGTGGACTACCACTGAGGGAACCGACATGAGCCGACCCGTCAACCGCATGCGCCCGGTGCACCCGGGCGAGGTGCTGCGTGAGGACTATCTGGCGCCGCTGGGCCTGAGCGTCAACGCGCTGTCCGTCGCGCTGGGTGTGCCGGCGACGCGCATCCACGAGATCGTCAAGGAGCGCCGGGCTGTGACCGCCGACACCGCGGCACGACTGGCCAAGTATTTCGGCGGCGACGCGGCCTCGTGGCTGGCGTTGCAGGCGCAGTACGACCTGAAAACCCTGCCGACGTTGAACGACATCGACCGCAACGTCATGGCCCGCGAAGCAATGACCGCCTGAAGAACAGCATGACTGCACTGGACACCTGGATCACCGCCCATTTCGACGACCAAGTCCGCTTCCTCCAGCAACTCGTCCGCATCCCCACCGACACCCCGCCCGGCAACAACGCGCCGCACGCCGACCGCACGACGGAGCTGCTGACCGAGCTGGGCTTCGAGGTCGAGAAGCACGTCGTGCCCGCGGCCGTCGTCAAGCGCGGCGGCATGCAGTCGGTGACCAACCTCGTCGTGCGCCATCGCTTCGGCACCTACGGCCCCAAGATCGCGCTGAACGCGCATGGCGATGTCGTGCCGCCCGGCGAGGGCTGGACGCATGATCCTTACGGTGCCGAGATCGTCGACGGCAAGCTCTACGGCCGTGCGTCGGCCGTCAGCAAGAGCGACTTCGCGACCTACACGTTCGCCTTGCTGGCGCTGAAGAATTCCGGCCTGCCGCTGCGCGGCGCCGTGGAGCTGCACTTCACCTACGACGAGGAGTTCGGCGGCGAACTGGGTCCGGGCTGGCTGCTGCGCGAGGGCATCGTGCGGCCGGACCTGCTGATCGCCGCGGGCTTCAGCTACCAGGTCGTCACCGCGCACAACGGCTGCCTGCAGATGGAGGTGACGCTGCATGGCCTGGCCTCGCACGCGGCCTACCCGGACACCGGCGTGGACGCGCTGCAGGCCGCGACCAAGCTGCTGACCGCGCTGTACGCACACAACGACCTGCTGAAGACGCGACGCTCCGCCGTGCCGGGCATCACGCACCCCTACCTGAACGTCGGCCGCGTCGAAGGCGGCAGCAACACCAACGTCGTGCCCGGCAAGGTGGTGCTGAAGCTGGACCGCCGCATGATCCCCGAGGAGAACCCGGCCGAGGTCGAGGCCGAGGTGCGCGCGCTGATCGAGAGCACCGTCGCGCAATCCCCCGGCATCCGGCTGGAGATCAAGCGCCTGCTGCTTGCCCACCCGATGACGCCGCTGCCCGGTGCCGACACGCTGGTGGCCACGCTGCAGAAGCATGCCGAGGCGGTCTTCGGCGAGCCCATCCCGACGTCGGGCACGCCGCTGTACACCGACGTGCGCCTCTACACCGCGCAGGGCATCCCGGCCGCCATCTATGGCGCCGGTCCGCGCACGGTGCTGGAGAGCAATGCCAAGCGCGCCGATGAGCACCTGGTGCTGGATGACCTCAGGCGCGCGACGCAGGTGGTGGCCCGCACACTCGCGGAACTGCTGGCGCGGCGCGTCGGCGCATGAGCGCTTGCCAGCGCCCCAAAAGTTGTGGAGCGGCCGTTTGACGATGCACCGCTGAGTTCCAAGAATGGTCCGGCCTGGCGCGATGCCGCCGGCACACCTGGAAAGGGAGCTCATGCACGCATCCATCACCTGGCCGCTCGTCAGCAACATCATTCGCGGCAGCAAGTTGAACCACACGTTCGGCATGGTCCGCAAGAACGCCGACGGCACACCGCGCCCGCACCAGGGGTGGGACTTCAGCGCCAAGGTCGGCGAGCCCGCCTATGCCATCTGCGACGGCACCGTCGTGCTGGTCAAGGCGGGCGGTGACTATGGCCTGCGGCTGGCGTTCGAGTTCGAGCTGGAGGGCACGACGTACTATGCCTTCTACGCCCACCTGCAACAGGTGTTCGTTGCCGAAGGCGCCACCGTGACCCGGAACCAGCTGATCGCCACGACCGGCAACTCGGGCAACGCCGAAAGCCTGGCCGACAGCGAGGATCACCTGCATTTCGAGATCCGCACGAAGAACCCGCCCGGGCTCGGTCTGAAGGACCGCGTCAGTCCGCTGGTCGTGTTCGGCAAATGTCCGCTGAACGCCGCGATTCCCGGATGAACCTCAGGCACCTTCACCGCCCCCTGGCGGCTGCGGCGCTCTGGCTGCTGGCAGGCGCGGGCGAGGCTGCCGGCGCCGAGCCCGGCAACGCGCAGGCATGGCCGAGAACCGCGAGCCACCCGCCGGCCCGGGACGTCCCCTTGCCGCCAGGCGCCACGTGCACCGCCCACGTGGCGATGGACGCGCAACAGGGGGTCCTGGTCTGCCGCGATGCGGGCGAGCCCGGTGTCAGTCTGTGGTCGGTTCGCCAGGCAAAGGACGAACCCTCGCCCCGGTTCGTGCGGCTCCTGCGCTGGCGGAGCGCCGCCGGTGCGCGCCTGTCCTGGCATCACTCGCCGAGCTGCCCGGCGGACGCCGCCTGCCCTCAGGGCGTGTTGCTCGCCGATGCCTTCGACGACTACTGCATGGGCACCACCGTGCTGGTGGCCAACCCGCCCCGGCCGCCCAAGGTGGCGGGGCGCATTGCCGAGCTGATCGAGGTGGCGGGAGATCTCCAATGCGTCGGCGCGACGGCCGCGCTGACGGGTGCCGAGGAGCGCATCGACATCGCCGTCGCCGAACCCCTGCTGCGCCAGACCCCGGCAGGGCTCTATGTGCCCATCGATCCGCCCGTGAGCTATCGCCTCGCGAAAGGCAAGCTGCTGCGCATCAAGCGCTGATCGCGCCTACAGCGCCGGGCTGTTCCGGTGCATGGATGCACATGACGCGGCCATCGTGCCGCACCGGCGTGCATCAACGCCCCTGAAGTTGCGGGCACAGAGCTTGCAAAAGCCTCCGTCGGGCGCACTGCCGCGCCCGATGCCGACGGAGATTGCATGCGACTGAGCCGACGTGCCCTGGCCACCCTGACAGCCGCCCTCGTGGCATGGGGCGCCGCCCCTTGCGCCGCACTGGCCCAGGCGGCCACGCCCATCAAGTTCCAGCTTGACTGGCGCTTCGAGGGCCCCTCGGCGCTGTTCCTGCTGCCCACGGCCAAGGGCTATTTCAAGGACGAGAAGCTGGACGTGACGGTGGACGCCGGCAACGGCTCCGGCGGCGCGGTGACGCGCGTGGCCTCCGGGTCCTACGACATCGGCTTTGCGGACATGGCCGCGCTGATGGAGTTCCACGCCAACAACCCCGATGCGCCGAACAAGCCGGTCGCCGTCATGGTGGTCTACAACAACACGCCGGCCGCGGTGCTGACGCTGAAGAAGAGCGGCATCAAGGCGCTGGCCGACCTGACGGGCAAGAAGCTCGGCGCGCCGGTGTTCGACGCCGGCCGGCGTGGCTTCCCCATCCTCGCCAAGGCCAACAAGCTGGGCGCCGTCACCTGGGTCAGCATGGACCCGCCGCTGCGCGAGACCATGCTGATGCGCGGCGACGTGGACGCCATCACCGGCTTCTCGTTCACGTCGCTGCTGAACCTGGAGGCGCGCGGCGTGAAGACGGCCGACGTGCAGCTGTTCCCCTACGCCGAGAACGGCGTGAAGCTGTACGGCAACGTCATCATCGCGAGCCCGAAGTTCGTGAAGGAAAAGCCGGAGGCGCTGAAGGCCTTCCTGCGTGCGTTCACGAAGGGCGCCAGGGAGGTGCTGGCCAAGCCCGACGACGCGATCGCGTTCGTCAAGGAGCGCGACGGCATCATCAACGTGGACCTGGAGAAGCGCCGGCTGCGCATGGCGATCAGCGACGCCATCGCCAGCCCCGATGCGCGCGCCGAGGGCTTCGGCCAGCTGAATGCGGCGCGGCTGTCGCTGATGGCCAGCCAGGTGTCCGACACCTACGGCACCAAGACGCGCGTGGACGCCGGCGCCGTGTGGAACGGCAGCTTCCTGCCGTCCGCTGCGGAACTGAACATCCTGCCGCCCGTCAAGAAATGAGCGCGCAAGGGCCGAGCGCCGGGCCGCCCCAAGCCGGCTCGCGTCCCCTTGGGGGACCGGTTGGGGCTGGCGTCGCCAGTCCCGAACGAGGGGCTGACATTCCTGCGTTTGTCGATTTCCGAGACGTCTGGCTGGCCTACAACGACGACCTGCTCCAACAGGGCAGGTTCGCCGTCGAAGCCATCGACCTGAACGTCGCGCGCGGCGAGTTCATCGCCATCGTCGGGCCGTCGGGCTGCGGCAAGTCCACGTTCATGAAGCTGGCGACCGGGCTCAAGCCGCCGTCGCGCGGCGAGATCCGCGTGGACGGCCGCACGGTGCACGGCCCGCTGAAGATCAGCGGCATGGCCTTCCAGTCGGCGTCGCTGCTGCCGTGGCGCACGACGCTGGCCAACGTCATGCTGCCGCTGGAGATCGTCGAGCCCTACCGCTCCGAGCTGAAGGCCAAACGGCCGGAGTTCGAAGCCCGCGCCCGCGCGCTGCTGGCCCGGGTCGGCCTGGCCGGCTATGAAGACAAGTTCCCGTGGCAGCTGTCGGGCGGCATGCAGCAGCGCGCCAGCATCTGCCGCGCGCTGATCCACGAGCCCCAGTTGCTGCTGCTGGACGAACCCTTCGGCGCGCTGGACGCCTTCACGCGTGAGGAGCTGTGGTGCATCCTGCGCGACCTGCAGGCCGCGCAGGGCTTCAACGTCATCCTCGTCACGCACGACCTGCGCGAGTCGGTGTTCCTGGCCGACAGCATCTACGTGATGAGCAAGAGCCCGGGGCGCATCGTGCTCAAGCGCGAGGTGCCACTGCCGCGCCCGCGCGAACTGGACATCACCTACACGCCCGAGTTCGGCGAGATCGTCCACGAGCTGCGCGGCCATATCGGCGCGCTGAAGAAGGCTGGCGCGGAGATCGCCCAATGAAGCTGCAGCGTCATGCCCACTGGCTGTTGCTGGCCGTCATCCTCGCGCTGTGGCAGAGCGTTTGCGGCCTGTTCGACGTCTCCGAGTTCCTGTTCCCCAGCCCGGCGCGCATCGCGCAGCAGTTCTGGGAGCACCACGACGTGATCCTCGCCCACGCCTGGCGCACCTGGTGGGTCACGATGCTGGGCTTCGCGATCTCCATCGTCGTCGGCACGCTGCTGGGCTGCCTGATGGGCAGCTCCAAGCTCGCCTACTCGGCCATGTACCCGCTGATGACGGCGTTCAACGCGCTGCCCAAGGCGGCCTTCGTGCCCATCCTCGTCGTGTGGTTCGGCATCGGCGTGGGGCCGGCGGTGCTGACGGCCTTCCTCATCAGCTTCTTCCCCATCATGGTCAACATCGCCACCGGCCTGGCGACGCTGGAGCCCGAGCTGGAAGACGTGCTGCGCGTGCTGGGCGCCAGGCGCACTGACGTGTTGTGGAAGGTGGGCCTGCCGCGGGCCATGCCCTATTTCTTCGGCGCGCTGAAGGTGTCCATCACGCTGGCCTTTGTCGGCACGACGGTGTCGGAGATGACCGCCGCCAACGAGGGCATCGGCTACCTGCTGATCTCCGCTGGTTCGTCCATGCAGATGGGCCTGGCCTTCGCCGGCCTGCTGGTGGTCGGCGCGATGGCGATGGCCATGTACGAATTCTTCGCCGTGCTGGAGCGCCGCCTGACCGGCTGGGCACACCGCGGGCAGACCTGATCAACAACAGAGGAGAACCTCCATGCACAAGAAGATCCTGCTGGCCAGCGTCATCGCGCTGGCTGCCGCTCCGGCGCTCGCGCAGAGCAGCGTGACCGCCTTCGGCCTCATCGACATGAGCGTCGGCAGCACGAAGACCCCCGGAGCGACCGCGTCGGTGCTCGGCGCCGACAGCGGCAAGATGACCACCAGCCACCTGGGCTTTCGCGGCAACGAGGACCTGGGCGGCGGCCTCTCGGCCATCTTCCAGCTGGAAGGCTTCCTGCGCGCAGATGTGGGCGCCAGCGGCCGCTCCAACACCGACAACTTCTGGGCCCGCAACGCGCTGGTGGGCCTGGCCAGCAAGGAATGGGGCACGCTCAAGGTAGGCCGCAACACGACGACGCTGTTCGTCGCGACGCTGAGCTTCAACCCCTTCGGCGATTCGTTCGGCTACTCGCCCAGCATCCGCCACATCTTCACCAGCGGCACCGTCACCGGCGACTCCGGCTGGAGCGACTCGGTGCTGTACACGACGCCCAATTTCAGCGGCTTCACCGGCAGCGTCTTCGTCGCCGCCGGGGAGGGCCAGGGCGGCCGCAACGTGGCCGCCAGCGGCACCTACGTCAGCGGCCCGCTGGCCGGCGCGCTGGTCTACCAGCAGGTCAAGAAGGACGGCGGCGCCACGCCGGTGGACGACACCACCGTCTGGATGGGCAACGGCTCCTATGACTTCGGCGTCGTCAAGGTCTTCGGGCAGTACGCCCAGGTCACCAACGACACGAAGAACATCGACTACAAGATCTACGAGGCCGGCGTGAGCATCCCCGTCGGCGCCGCCAAGCTGCTGGCGCAGTACGGCCAGATCAGCCCAAGCAGCGGTGCGGGCCGCAAGACCTGGACGGTGGGCTACGACTACTGGCTGTCCAAGCGCACGGACCTGTACGCCGTGGCCATGATCGACAAGCTCAGCAACCTGACCGCCGGCGAGAGCTTCTCGGTGGGCATGCGCCACCGCTTCTAACGCACGCCGCCCAGCACCTGCTGCCGCTGCGCCAGTTCCGCGGGCTCGAACGGGCTCAAGCCGGGCTTGTCCGCGTACAGGCGGTACAGCGCCGCGAGGTTGGCGCGCAGTTGCTCGTCCTGCGGCGCCATGGCCAGCGCCCCCAGCAAGGCCCGGCCCAGCCGCTGCGCCGAGGCGGCGTCGGCCGGCGTGCCGCTGAGCGCGGACACCGCCGCCAGGTTGGCCGCGGCCGCCGACGCCGGCAGCCGGGCGCGGGCCTGTGCGAACAGCACGGCCGCGGCGGCGCGGTCGCCCCGGGCCCAGGCGAGCTGGCCACGCAGCGCGGCGGCCAGCCCCCAGGCGGCGGGGGCCTCGTCGCCCGGCACGGCGGCCTCGTAGCGGGCCAGCGCCGCGTCGGTGAACTGCGCGATGCGCGCACGCTCGGTGTCGCCTATGCCCCCCACCTGCAGCCGCAGCCAGCCGGCCACGCCCAGCGCGTAGTCCAGCTCCGGCAGCCAGCGTGACAGCGACCACGCCGGCACGCTGTCGTCGCCGCTGCGCGCCCGCACCCAGCCGGCCGGCAGGCCCGGGCGCATCGGCTGCAGCTGCAGCCAGTCGCCGCGCTGCGCGGTGATCCAGTACGGCAGCCCCTGGCCGGGCGTGCTCGGCAGCGGCACGCCGGGTGCCGCCGCGTCCGGCTGCGCACGCACGCGCAACGCGGCGCGGGAAGCCGCGTCGATGCGCGCCAGCTCGTCCACGCGCAGCCGGCGCGGCGCGAAGGCCAGCGCCTGCAGCGGCAGCGCCGCCTGCAGCGTTTCGCCGCCCCAGTCCAGCGACAGCGTTTCCGGCTGCAGGCCACCGCCCACCGCCTGGCGCGCGAAGCGCAGGTAGGTCTGCACGAACAGCTCGCCGTCCTGCTCGAAGAACCGCCCCCACAGCACGACGACCGCCTGCCCGGGCGCCAGCGTGCCGCCCAGCGCGCCGCCGCGGCTGACGCGGCCCAGCACGTCGTTAACGTCGCAGGTGGAGCCGGGGGAGGCCACCAGGTCCACCGCGCCGATGGACCCCAGCGGCAACATGCCCATCAGCAGCTGCAGGTGCGCCAGCGACGACAGCTGCCGGCCCGTGGCCTGCAGCCGCGGGCTGCCGGACTCCACCCGCCACGGCAGCACGAGCGCATTGACGGCGGCGCCGCGGAAAACGAAGGGGTCGGAACAGTCACGGGCCATCATGCCGGCCCGCGCAGCGGGGCTGGCCCCGAGCGCCAGCAGCAGGCAGGCGGCGAACAACAGGCGGCGCATGGTCACTCCTCCCCCGCGCAGGGTTGCGCCGGGTTCTGCAGCCGCAACAGGCCCGCCTTGGGGTAGGCCGGATCCGCCAGCGCATCACGCAGCGCCTTCGCCGCACCGTCCTGCACGAAGTGCTGCAGCGCCGTCAGCTCAGTCTTGACGCGGCCCGCCAGCGGCCGCTTGAGCAGCGCGCCCAGCAGCCGCGTGGCGCGGCACAGGTTGGCGTGGGCGGGGTCGAAGCGGCGCTCGCGCAGCAGCTTCAGGCCCAGGCTGGTGGCGATGAAGGCGTCCAGGTCCTGTGGGCGGGCCACCAGCTGCACGGCGTCCTGCGCGGGCGCGGCGCCCGCCTCGGGGTAGCGCAGCCGCTGCAGCGCGGCGGCCGGCACCGCCTCACGCTGGTCGGCCGCGAAGCGCAGCGGCACCAGCAGGTAGTTCATTTGCGCGGACAGCACCGGCGGCGTGCCGTCGCGGTCCACCGCCCCCCACACCTCCAGCAGCACGCGCTGGTCGTTGAGCTGCTCGACGACCTCGGGGCTGAACTCGCTGCCGTCCAGCGCCGGCGCGCGGCGGGGGCAGGCTCGGAAGGCCACGGGGGTGGCGTCGGGGTTGATCCACTGCTCGTCGCGCTCGCGGTCCAGCGCGAACTGCAGCCGGCGCAGGAAACCGTCGACGGCGGCGCGGTCCGTCATCGCGCCGCCGCTGGGCTCGCTGAGCAGCACGGTGAAGCTGTTGGGCGCCGGCGCGCAGTTGACGACGGCGGCCTGGGCGCCGCCGGCGCCCAGCAGCAGGGCAAGCAGCAGGGATCTCATGGGCGTCACTCCAGGTTGGCGATGGCTTCGTCGAGCACCTTCTTCAGCCGCGGGTAGGCCTCGGCCGGCGCGGAGACCTCGCCGCCGATGCGCTCCTGCAACTCCGTGGGCCGGCCGGCGACGGCGGCGTTGACGAAGTCCCGGTAGCGGCGCAGCTGCGGCAGCGCCTGGCGGCAGCCGTTGTCCCCCACCAGGCCCACCAACGTGCGGTGCGCGGCGATGTCGTAATGCTGGTTGCGCTTGAGCAGCAGCGGCGGCAGCACACGGCATAGCAGCGCGGGGTCGCGCACGGCCATGGCCTCCAGGCCCCGCGTGGCGGCCACCGCGTGCAGGTCGGTGCGGCGCAGCTCCATCAGCAGCGCGGGCAGCGCCGGCTCGCCGAACGAGGCCAGCACGACGGCGGCGTTGTTGAGCTTGCCGAGGTCGTCCTCCTGTGTCAGCGTCTGCAGCACCGCCAGCATCTCCTTGGTGTAGCTCAGGTCCAGCTGGCGCTGCTTGATGGCCAGGTCCACCGAGTCCTTGACCCAGTAGCCCAGCACCAGCAGCACGATGCCGGCCAGCAGCTTGGGCGCCTCGCTGCCCATCCAGGCCAGCAAGCGGGCCGGCAGCGAGAGCGCCGCCGCAGGCGGCTTGGGCGGCGGTGCGGGCGTGGGGCCGGGGTAGCTCATGGCCGCAGTGTGTGCGTCGCTGCACGGCGCGTACAACCCCAGTTTGTCGGATGCCAGCGGGCCGGCTCCGAGGGGGCTGCAAAACCCTCCCTAGGGAAGGTCTGCAAAACCCCGTCCGCGACGGACGATGAGGTTGCATGCCGT
>JAYSCT010000054.1:0-30634 GCA_041914785.1 Roseateles sp. | reverse complement strand
GCGTCGTCGATGAAGCCGCAGGTGTTGACGATCACCAGGTCGGCGCCGGCGAAGGTCTTGGAGGTCTCGTAGCCCTCGGCGCGCAGCTGGGTGAGGATGAGCTCGCTGTCGGTCAGGGCTTTCGGGCAGCCAAGACTAGCGAACGCCACCTTGGGAATCTTGGCAGTCTTAGGCGTCGCGGCTGCGTCGTAAGTATCTGATTTCATTTGAACTTCGCCGAGATGCCTAGCTGGTGAGTGGGGCGGCATTCTACGACGGCGCCCATTTCAACCCAAGGCACTGACCGACTTTTGGCCGCGCAATGCTGCTCATCGATGAGCGGTCAACTGCGGATACAGAGCGAGCTTCAGCCTAGCAATCGGGCCAGCGACGTGGTCCCTTTTGCGAGGCGGGTGGGAAGCGCGGGGCAAACGGAAGGATTGGGCTATCCGGCAAACCATAGAAGCCATACGCCTGGAATGCAGCGACGAGCGCTACCTGGACCTCGGCACCTGGCGCCTCTTGTGGTTCGATCCACTCGACGAGGGCATCACTTGGACTCAGGACGCGGAGGCAGAAGGTTTGCTGTTCGAAGTGAAACATGTACCACGCGTAGGACCTGTCTCGAATCATGACGGGCGCTCTGCATAGCCAGCTATCCCGGTGCTCGCTGAACGCAATCCCATTACCACTATCGCAGTCAGCCAGTCCTTGGCGCTGAGCCGTACGCAGCAGGCGATCAGGAATGGCCGGACATATTGCATGCCAGATGGCCTCAGTCAGTGGCTCAAGCCGATACGGCATGGCCGTTCTCCCGTCTGCTTAGGTATAGATCCAGTGCCCTACGGTCAACCCAGACTGACAAAGCCGATCTTGGGGACGGAGGTGGACGTTTCATTCATCACCGCATTTTCGGCGATGTCGCCAACCCGCCCTATTTCTTGGTGCCGAACGGGAACAGCGCGCCGGCATTCTTCATCTGTTCCTGCCACTGGTTCATCAGCGACTTGGACTGCTCGGCGTAGCCGCCCATCAGGCCGGTCCAGGCCTCGGGGCTGAAGGGCATGCCCGGCGTCTGCTCGGTGAAGCGCTGCTGCATGTCCGTGAACGCCTGCATCTGGCGCTCCAGCAGGCCGCCCATGACGCCCTGCATCGCGTGGCCGTAGAAACGGATGATCTGGGCCAGCGAGCTGGTGGAGAACATCGGCACGCCGCCGGTCTCTTCCTCCAGGATGATCTGCAGCAGGATGGAGCGGGTCAGGTCCTCGTGGGTCTTGGCGTCGTGGACTTCGAAGTCCACGCCGTCCAGCACCATGCGCTTCACGTCGGCCAGCGTGATGTAACTGCTGGTCTGCGTGTCGTACAGGCGGCGGTTGGGGTACTTCTTGAGCACGCGCAGCCCGGGCTTGGCCTGGGGGGCGGCGGCGTCGTCGGTGGATGCCGGCTTTTTGCGGGCAGTCGCCATGCGGAGGTCTCCTGTGCAGTGCAACAAATTCTAGGCAGAGCCCGAATGTCGCTCCGAACGGGTTTCCCTGAGTCTCGGGAAAGCCACAACCCCACCGGCAACCCCGAAACGCGCAACGGCTTGCGTCAGGCGACGATGCCTAACCGAGCGACCGGCCGGAGCTTGGGCGCCGCGTCGGATTGCCGGCGGATCAGCGTGTGCGCCATCACCTGCTGGCCGGGCGGCAGCCGCACGCCGTTGCGCCACGCGCGGATGTGGCGCACCAGCACGTCCACGGCCGCACCGGCCATGTCGCCGATGGGCTGGCGCACCGTCGTCAGCTCGGGCCAGATGGTGGTGGCCAGCGGCGCGTCGTCGAAGCCCACCACCGTCAGGTCGCTGGGCACGTACAGGCCCAGCCGCTGCGCCACGGCGACGGTGGCGGCAGCCATGTCGTCGTTGCTGGCGAAGACGGCGGACGGCCGGCGGGCGCCGGTCAGCAGCTGCTCGGCGGCGTCCAGCCCGGACTGGTAGGTGAACTGCCCCTGCGCCCGTTGCACGTCCAGCGCGGGGTTCAGCCCGGCCTCGCGCACCGCGGCCTCGAAGCCGGCCTGGCGCCGCTCGCTGCTGCTGTAGCCGGGGTGGCCGGCGATGAAGCCCAGCCGCTGGTGGCCCAGCGCCAGCAGGTGGCGCGTCATCTCGTAGGCCGCCTGGCGGTCGTCGATGCTGACGCCGTGGGCCTGCGGTGACGGCTGGCCCGCGGACACCGTGACGACCGGCGTGCCGCTGGCGGCCACGAGGTCCAGCAGCGCCTGGGACTCGCAGAACGGCGGCGGCAGGATGAGGCCGTCCACCCCCTGGGCCAGCATCGCGGCCGCCGCATCCAGGCCGTCGCTGCCGGCATCGCAGCACTGCGCGTTCAGCTGCACATGGCGCAGGCTGATCTTGCCCAGCAGCCCCAGCATGAAGCCATTCAGGTAGCCGGCGCGGGCGTCGCTGTAGAGCAGGCCCAGCAGGATGGGCCGGGCACCGGCCAGCTTGCGCGCGGCCGGGTTGGGGATGTAGTTCAGCGCGGCGACGGCGGCCTGCACGCGGGCGCGGCTGTCGGGCCTCACCGTGGGCTCGCCGTTGACGACGCGCGACACGGTCATCGTCGACACGCCGGCCAGCCGGGCCACGTCGGACACCGTGGCCGGCCGCGGGCCGGCGCCGGCGGGGACTGCAGGCTTCATGGGCATCCTTTCAGCAGGGCGGCGCGGCCCGGTGATATATCAGTGCCATCCTAGAAAGCCGCGTCGACGCCCGGCAATCAAATTCAAGCGCGTTTCGATCACGGAACAGGCATCGAGGCCCTCAGGCTGAGGTGCGGCGCGCGTGCCGCTGAGGGAGGCCATGACGAAAAGCAAATCGCCGGGCGGCCAGAAGTCATTGGCCTGCGCACGGGCAGCCTGCCTAGCATGCGCCGCCCTGCCCCACCCACCTTGCCCGACGATGATGCGACTCCGGTGTTCCCTGATGGCCTCTCTCCTCGCGCTGGCCGGCGCCGCGGCCGCGCAGCCGGCTGACACGCCACGCCCGCTGAGCTGGCCCATCGAGCTGCAGGCCGACGACCGGCCCGCCTTCGCCCCGCCGCCGGCGGGCTGGGACCGCCCGCGCGACGGCATCCCGCACGGCCGGCTGGAGATGCTGAGCTACGACTCGCGCACCGTCGGCACGCGCCGGCGCCTGCTGGTCTACACGCCGCCGGGGTACGACCCGCAGCGCGCCTACCCGGTGCTGTACCTGCTGCACGGCATCGGCGGCGACGAGACCGAGTGGCAGCGCTTCGCGGCGCCCGAGGTGCTGCTGGACAACCTCATCGCCGACGGCCGCGCCCAGCCGATGATCGTCGTGATGCCCAACGGCCGCGCGCAACCCAACGACCGCGCCGAGGGCAATGTGTTCGCCGCGGCGCCGGCCTTCGCCCGCTTCGAGCGCGACCTGCTGGACGACGTGATCCCTGCCATCGAGGCGCGCTTTCGCACCCGCACCGACCGCGACGGCCGCGCGCTGGCCGGCCTGTCCATGGGCGGCGGCCAGGCGCTGAACTTCGGGCTGACGCGCCCGGAGCGCTTCGCCTGGGTGGGCGGCTTCTCATCGGCCCCCAACACGCGAGCGCCGGCCGAGCTGCTGCCCGACGCCAACGCGGCCCGGACGTTCCGGCTGCTGTGGCTGTCCTGCGGCAGCCAGGACGGGCTGCTGCGCGTCAGCCAGGGCATGCACGCCCGGCTGCAGGCGCTCGGTGTGCCGCATGTCTGGCATGTGCCGGCGCACGGCCACGACGCGGCGCAGTGGCGGCAGGACCTGTACTACTTCGCGCAGCGGCTGTTCCAGTGAGCCGCTCAGGCCACCGCGCCCAGCCGCAGCGGCGGGCGCGAGCGCGGTGCCGCGTCGGACTGCCGGCGCACCAGCTCGAACGGCATCAGCACATGCTCGCTGGGCAGCGGCTTGCCGGCGCGGCGCGCGCGGATGTGGCGCACCAGCAGCTCCACCGCGGTGCCGGCCATCTTGGCGACCGGCTGGCGCACGGTGGTCAGCTCGGGCCAGATCGTCGTGGCCAGCGGCGCGTCGTCGAAGCCGACGACGGCCAGGTCGCTGGGCACGTCCAGCCCCATGCGGTGCGCGATGGCCACCGTCGCCGCGGCCATGTCGTCGTTGCTGGCGAAGATGGCCGTGGGGCGCTGCGGCCCGGCCAGCAGCCGCTCGGCGGCGTCCAGCCCGGAGCGGTAGCTGAAGTCGCCCTGGACCAGCTGCGCCGCCTGCGCCGGGTCCAGCCCGGCGTCGCGCAGCGCGCTGCGCAAGCCCGCCAGACGGCGCTCGCTGCAATGCTGGTGCCGGTCGCCCAGGATGAAGCCCAGCCGGTGGTGGCCCAGCGACAGCAGATGGCGCGTCATCTCGTACGCGGCGCGCTGGTCGTCGATGCCGACGGCGCTGGCCAGCGCGCTGGGACGGCCGCTGGACACGGTCACGGCCAGCACATGGTGCGCGGCCAGCCGCTGCAGCAGCGGCTCCGAGTCGCAGAACGGCGGCGGCAGGATCAGGCCATGGAGGCCGCCGGCAATCATGCGCCGGACGATGTCCTCCTCATCGTCGCGCTGCTCGCAACGCTGCACGTCCAGCTGCACATGGCGCAGGCTGGCCTTGCTGAGCAGGCCCATCATGAAGTCGTTCAGGTAGCCCACGGTCGGGTCGTGGAACACCATGCCGATGCGGATGAACTCCGCGTCGGGCGCGCGGCCGGCCGCCGGATGCGGCAGGTAGTTCAGCGCGGCAATCGCGGCGCTGACCTTCTCGCGGGTTTCCGGCCGCACACCGGGTTCGTCGTTGACGACGCGGGACACCGTCATCGGTGACACGCCGGCCAGCCTGGCCACGTCGGCAATGGTGGCCGCCTTGGTGCGACGCCGCTGGCGCGCGGGTTGGTTCACTCTGGACCTCGATGGTTCGCTTGCGTCTGCGGGACGTCCCGGAGAGCCCCGCAGAAAGGGGTCGGACGATGGTAAGCCATTGTTGAAATACCATGCACTTGGTTGCGCGCACATTGCTTCTCTTTACAGCGTCGGCGACCCGAATTCATCACGAACGGCAGCGCGCACCCTGCAGAATCGCGCCGACCCGGCATCCAGGCCCGGTGATAGCGCTACATGACCCATCGCCGGCACAGGCGACCGTCCTCAACACAAGGAGACCCATGAACTCACCCGCCCTGCGCCGCCTCGCGCGGCCGCTCCTCCCTGCCCTGCTGGGCCTGCTCGGCGCCACGGCCCAGGCCGACGTGCGCCTGGCCCAGGTGTTCGGCGACCACATGGTGCTGCAGCGCGACCAGCCCATCCGCGTCTGGGGCTGGGCCACGCCGGGCCGCACGCTGACCGTGGCGCTGGCCGGCCACCAGGCCACGGCGAAGGCCGGCGCGGACGGCCGCTGGCGGGCGCAGCTGCCCGCGCTGAAGGCCGGCGGGCCGCACCAGCTGCAGGTGACGGGCGACGGCGAGGCCCGCCGCAGCGACATCCTGATCGGCGACGTCTGGCTGCTGGGCGGCCAGTCCAACATGGAATGGCCGCTGCAGGCCACCGACACCGGGGCTCAGGACGTCGCGTCGCCGCAGAACGCGCAGCTGCGCCAGCTGCGTGTGCCGCTGCGCGCCAGCCTGCGGCCCGAGGCCGACATCGCGCCGGCGCCCTGGGTGGTGGCCGAGGCCGGCAAGGTGGGCGAGTTCAGCGCCGTGGGCTACCACTTCGCGCGCCAGATGCAGACGGCGCTGGGCGTGCCGGTGGGCCTGGTCAACACCGCCTGGGGCGGCTCGCACCTGGAGACCTGGGTGCGCCGCGACGTGGCGCTGGCCGATGCCGAGCTGGCGCCCTTTGTGAAAGAGCTGCCCGCCGACAACACCGGCTTCGCGCAGGCGCTGCGCCAGCGGCTGGAGACGCGCGTGGCCGCCTGGCAGCCGGGGTTGCCCTGGCAGGGCGTGGACGCCAGCGGCTGGTCGGCCGCCGGCGATCTGGACGCCGCCTGGCCCGTGCTGCAGGCGCCGGGCGTCTGGGAAGGCCAGGGGCTGGCGGACGTGGACGGCATCGTCTGGCTGCGCCGCAAGGTAGAGCTGAACGCCGCGCAGGCCGCCGGTGCCGCCGAGCTGCACCTGGCCAAGGTGGACGACTGCGATGAGGTGTGGGTCAACGGCCAGAAGGTGGGCGGCCAGTGCGGCTACGACCAGCCGCGCCGCTACGCCGTGCCCGCCGGCCTGCTGCGCGCCGGGGCGAACTGGATCGCCGTGCGCGTGACCGACACGGGCGGCGGCGGCGGCATTCATGGCGACGCCGCCGCGCTGCGGCTGGACACGCCCGCCGGCGCGGTGTCGCTGGCCGGCGCCTGGCGCGCCCGCGTCGAGGCTGTGACGGTGGGCAACGGCCCCACGGCCAATGACGCGCCGACGCTGGCCCACAACGGCCTCATCGCGCCGCTGCAGGGCCTGTCCTTCCGCGGCGTGCTCTGGTACCAGGGCGAGAGCAACACCGGCCGCGCGGCGGCCTATGCCGGCGGCTTCCAGCGCCTCATCACCGACTGGCGCGCGCAGTTCGGCCAGCCGCAGCTGCCGTTCTTCTTCGTGCAGCTGGCGTCCTTCCTGCCGCTGCAGAACAACCGCCCCGGCCACGGCGGCTGGGCCGAGCTGCGCGACGCGCAGGCGCAGGCGCTGAAGCTGCCGCACACCGGCATGGCGGTCGCCCTGGACGTGGGCGACGCCAACGACATCCACCCGCGCAACAAGCGCACGGTGGGCCAGCGCCTGGCGGGCCTGGCGCTGCACGGCCTGGGCCTGCGCGCCGCGCCGGCCAGCGGGCCGGTGCTGGCGGGCTCGGAGGTGCGCGGCAACGAGCTGTGGCTGCGCTTCAAGCACACCGGCGGTGGCCTGCGCCCCGCGCTGGCGGGCGAGGCGCTGCGCGGCTTCGTGCTGGCGGGAGCGGACCGCCAGTTCGTGCCGGCCACGGCGCGCATCGAGGGCGACGCCGTCGTCCTCAGCAGCCCGGCCGTGGCGGCGCCGGTGGCGGCGCGCTATGCGTGGATGGACAACCCCAGCGAGTCCAACCTCGTCGGCGGCGACAGCCTGCCCGCGGCGCCCGCACGCAGCGATGACTGGGCGTTGGAGACGGCGGGGAAGAAGTACCCGCAGTGAGCGTGGCGGGGCGGGGCGGGGCGGGTTGGAAGCCCTGCCCTTCTCACGTGTCGCCAACCCACCCCGGCCTGGCGGCGTGCTCGATGACGGTCATCGGCCCTGCCGCGTGTCAACGGTGATCTCGGCCGAGGTCAGGCCGTCGGCCTGCGCGCGCACCGTGAGCTTGCCCGCCACGCCGGCACGGCCGCGGACGATGGCCAGCGCCTGGCCGCTGAACGCGCGGCGGCTCAGCGACGGGAAGGCCTCGAAGCTGGTCGCATCGCCGTTGTCGGTGGCGACGATGTCGCCGGGGCCGTCGATGCTGAACCGGATGCGCGCGTCGGCGCGCGGCACGGTGCGGCCTTGCGCGTCGGGGATGCGCAGCGTGACGAAGCTGAGATCGCTGCCGTCGGCGGCGATGGTGCCGCGGTCGGCCTGCAGCGCCAGCCGCGTCGCGGCGCCGGCCGTCGCGACGCTGGCGGTGGCCCAGGGCTGGCCGCCCTTGTAGGCCTGCAGCGTCAGCGTGCCGGGCTCGTAGACGACGTCGTCCCAGCGCAGCCGGTATTCGCCCGGGCCCTTCTTCCGCTTGCCCAGCGAGCGGCCGTTCAGGAACAGCTCGGCCTCGTCGCCGCTGGTGAACGCATGCACCGGCGTGACCTGGCCCGCGCGCTCGGGCCAGGTCCAGTGCGGCAGCAGGTGGGCCATGGGCAGCTCGGGCCGCCAGCGGGATTGGTAGAGCCAGTAGCGGTCCTTGGGAAAGCCGGCCAGGTCGACGATGCCGGAGTAGGAGCTGCGCGCCGCGTAGTACGGCGTGGGCTCGCCGAGGTAGTCGAAGCCGGTCCAGACGAACTCGCCGGCGACGAAGGGATAGGCGTCCAGCGCCTTGAACACCTTGTCGGCCGACGCGCCGAAGTCCACCGCGTACAGCTCGTAGCCGCTGACCTGCAGCGCCTGCGAGTCGCCGCCGCGGCCGTCGCGCGTGATGGAGCTTTGCGCCGGCGTGACGGGGAACAGGTAGACGCCGCGGCTGCTGAAGGCCGACGCCGTCTCGCTGCTGAGGATGAGCTTGCCCGGGAACTTCGCGTGGAAGTGCGGGTACTGCGGCGGCGTGCGGATGCGGTCGGTGCCGATGAACTCGGGGTCCTGCCGGATGCCCTCGCCCTGGTAGTTCAGGCTGATGACGTCCACCTCGGCGGGCAGCGGCATGTCGGACTTGGCGAAGTTCATCGCCGTCGTCGTGGGCCGCGTCGGGTCTTCCTCGCGGGCGATCTGGTGCAGGCGGCGAGCCACGGCGGCGCCGGCTTCGCCGGTGTACTGCTCGCCCACCTCGTTGCCAATGCTCCACATGACGATGGACGGGTGGTTGCGGTCACGGCGCAGCATGGCGCGCAGGTCGGGCTCGTGCCAGTCCGGGAAGATCAGGTGGAAGTCCAGCGGCGTCTTCTTGCGCTCCCAGCTGTCGAAGATCTCGTCGACGACCAGCAGGCCCAGGCGGTCGCACAGGTCCAGGAACTCCGGCGCCGGCGGGTTGTGCGCCAGGCGGATGGCGTTGGCGCCCATGGCCTGCAGGATCTGGAGCTGCCGCTCGGCGGCGCGCACGTGGAAGGCGGCACCGAGAGCGCCGAGGTCATGGTGCAGGTTGACGCCCTGCAGCTTCACCGGCTGGCCGTTGACGTGCAGGCCCGTGTCGGCATCGAAGCGCAGCGTGCGGATGCCGAAGGGCGTCTCATGACGGTCCAGCTCGCCGGCCGCGCCCACCAGCCGCGTGACAGCGACGTAGCGCTGCGGCCGCTGCTGCGGCGCAGGCCCCCACAGGCGCGGCCTGGCGATGCGCAGCGAGGCCGTCACCTCGCCCTGCCCGGCCGCCGGCACGCCCAGCCCGGGGTTGCGCGCGGCGGCCACGGCGTCGCCGGTGGGGCGGCCATCGGCGTCCAGCGCGAAGACCTCGGTCAGCACGTCCACCGCCGCAGCCGCGGCGCCATCGTTGTCCACGCGCACGCGGACCTGCACGCTGGCCTGCTCGGCCGACACCTCGGGCGTCGTCACCGTGGTGCCCCAGTGGGCCACATGCACGGGCGCCGTCTTCGTCAGCCAGACCTTGCGGTACAGCCCCGCGCCGGGGTACCAGCGGGCGGACTCGGGCGGGTTGTCCAGCCGGATGACCAGTTGGTTGGCGCCGCCGGGCCGGGCCCACGGCGTCAGGTCCAGCCGGAACGAGTTGTAGCCGTAGGGCCAGCCGCCCACCAGCTTGCCGTTGAGCCAGACGGTCGCGTAGGCCATCGCACCGTCCACGTCCAGGAACAGCGAGCGCCCCTGGTCGCTGGCGGGGATGTCCAGCGCGCGGCGATACCAGACCGGGCCCCAGGTCTGCAGCCGGCCCATGCCGCCATAGGGGCCCGTCTGCAGGAACGGCCCGGCGATGGCCCAGTCGTGCGGCAGCGTGACGGCCTGCCAGCCGCGGTCGTCGAAGCCGGGCTGCACGAAGGCGACGTCGCCGCCGGGGTGGCCGTCGGGGCGGCGGTGGCGCCGGGCCGGGTCGCCGATGAACGCGTTGGCGCTGGGCAGCACCCAGGGCTTGAGCACGCGGCCCGGCGCGGCGGCCGTGGCCTTGACGGCCTCGTCGGGCCGCGCGTCGGCCACCTTGCCGTCGGCCGAAGCGGTCACCTCGGGGCGCTGGTCATACATCAGCGACGCAGTGGCGCCGGCCGGGTCGCCGCGGTGGAAGCGCCAGCCGGTGGCGAGGTCGATGCGCTCGCGCGCCAGCGCCGGCAGCGCCGCCACCAGGGCCAGCGCCAGGCCGGCGGCCGCGCGCCGCCAGGGGTTGCCGTGCATGAGGTCTCCTGACTGTCGTTGTTATCGCTCTCGTCACCCGTCCCCGGTCAGCCATCGCGTTGGGGGAAACGCCAGGAAGTATGGGTTGGCGGATAAATATGATAGCGATACCAAACAAGCAGAGACAAGACTTCTCATGAAGTTGACCGAAGGCGGGAGCCCGCGGTGAGCGCGCTGCCGCAGCGCCCCGAATGGCGGGCCCGGCTGAACGACGTGGCCCGGGAAGCCGGCGTCAGCCTGGCCACCGTGGACCGCGTGCTGAACCAGCGCCCGGGCGTCAGCGCACGCACGCTGGCGCGCGTGCAGGAGGCCGTGTCGCGGCTCACGCTGCAGCAGGAGCCCGCCACCGCACCGCGCCCGCGCGGCGGCAGCTGGCTGCTGTGCTTCCTGCTGCCGGCGGGGCCCAATCATTTCGTCGAGCAGCTGCGCGAGGCGCTGCATGCGCTGGCGCCCTGGCTGGCCGAGCAGCACGCCCGCGTGGATGTGCGCACGACGGACGCGTTCGCACCCGCTGCCGCGTCGGCCGCCGTGCGCCGGCTGCGCGGCCAGTACGACGCCGTGGTGCTGATGCTGGAGGACGACCCGCTGGTGCGCGACGCGGTGGAGCGCATGGCGGGCGACGGCACCTGCGTCATCACGCTGGTGTCCGACATCGCCGCGCGCGGCCGCCTGCATTTCGTCGGCATCGACAACCGCGCCGCGGGCCGCACCGCGGCCTCGCTGCTGGCGCGCAGCCTGGCGGGGCGGCCGGGCCCGGTGGGCATCGTGCTGGGCTCGCAGGCCCTGCACGATCACGCGCAGCGGCTGGCCGGCTTTCGCGAGCGCATGGCGGCCGAACACCCCGGGCTCGCGCTGCTGCCGCCACTGGCCTGCAAGGACCGTGCGGAGTCCGCCCAGCCGCTGGTGGCGCGGCTGCTGGACGAGCGGCCCGACCTGGCCGGCCTTTACAGCATCGGCGCCGGCAACGACGGCATCCATGCGGCGCTGCGGCAGCGCGGCGTGGCCTGGGTGTGCCACGAGCTGACGCCGCACACCCGTGCCGCGCTGCTGGACGGCACGGCCAGCGCCGTCATCGGCCAGTCGGCCGCGCAGGAGGCGCAACTGGCCTGCCGGCTGGCGCTGGCCCGGCTGACACGCCAGCGCGGCCAGGCCGACACGGCGCCGCTGCGCATCGAGATCTACCTGAAGGACAACCTCCCATGAAGCAGCCCCTGGCCGTGCGCATCGCGCTGGCACTGGGCGCGGCCGCGCTGCTGCTGGCCGCCCTGCCCGCCCTGGCCTGGCAGGCCGACAACGGCGACGGCACCTACACCAACCCGCCGCTGTACGCCGACTACCCCGACCCCGATGTCATCCGCGTCGGCGAGGACTTCTACTTCGCCACCACCACGTTCGCGAACTCGCCGGGGCTGCGCATCCTGCACTCGCGCGACCTCGTCAACTGGCGCATCGCCGGCCATGTGCTGCCGCGGCTGGACGGCGGCCCGGCGTTCGACCTGACGGGCGGCAACGTCTACCGGCGCGGCGTGTTCGCGCCCAGCCTGCGCTTTCACGGCGGCGAGTTCATCATCGCGTTCACCGTGGTGGGCCAGAACACACGGCTGTGCCGCGCCGCCCAGGTGGCCGGCCCGTGGCGCTGCCATGCGCTGGACCGCGCGGCCTTCGACCCCGCGCTGTTCTTCGACACCGACGGCCGGGCCTACATCGCCACGGCCATCGGCAGCGACGGCACGGTGACGCTGCTGTCGCTGAGCGCGGACCTGACCCGCGTCACCGAGGCCCGCCGGATCCACCACATCCCCGGCGCCGAGGGCTCCAAGCTGGTCCGCCGCGGCGACTGGATCTACCTGTTCAATGCGGTGCCGCGGCGGCTGGCGATGACGATCTCGCGCGCCCGCGCGCTGACCGGCCCGTGGGAGACCATCCACGCCATCGACAGCGCCACCAGCGGCGGCCACCAGGGCGCCATCGTGGACCTGGCGGACGGGCGCTGGTGGGGCTTCGTCATGCAGGACAAGCCGGCCATCGGCCGCGTGACGAACTTCAGCCCCATCTTCTGGCGCGACGACTGGCCCGTGTGGGGCACGCCCGAGGCCCCGAACCGCGTGCCGGCCGTGGCGCGCAAGCCGGTGCAGGGCCAGCCGCCGCAGCAGCCCGCCACGTCCGACGAGTTCGACGCGCCGACGCTGGGCCTGCAGTGGGCGTGGAACCACAACCCCGACGACACGCGCTGGTCGCTCAGCGAGCGGCCCGGCTTCCTGCGGCTGAAGGCGACGCGCGCCGAAAGCTTCTGGACCGCCCGCAACACGCTGACGCAGAAGGGCCAGGGGCCGTACAGCCGCGCCGATGTGCGGCTGGACCTGGCGGGCCTGGCGGCTGGCGACCGCTGTGGGCTGGGCACGCTGGGCAAGGTCAACGCCGGCATCGCGGCCGTGCGTGGCGAGGACGGCGGGCTGCGGCTGGAGCGGCACACCGTCATCGACAACGGCGACCGCGTGGCCGCCACCGTGCAGCCCGGCCCGGGCGTGCCGCTGGCGGCCGGCACGGTGACGCTGCGGCTGGAGATGGACTTCACGCGCGAACGGGGCCGGCTGTCGTGGCCGGACGGCAGCACCGCCCGGCCGCTGGGTGACGAGTTCGAGCTGGTCTACGACTGGCGCACGGGCACCTTCCAGGGGCCGCAGGTGGCGCTGTTCTGCTTCAACACGGCAAAGACCGACCAGGCCGGCGAGGCTGGCCATGTGGACGTGGACTGGTTCCGGTTCAGCGGCCGGCGCCCGGCCGACTAAGGCCGGGCGGCGTAGAGCGCGAACGCGAAGTCGGCCGGCCGGCCCTGCTTGTCCTTCAGCAACCGACCGTCCAGGTAGGCGGCGCCGTCGGCATAGACATCGCCGCGGCTGGCGCGCAGGTAGAGGTCGAGGCCGTTGCGCATGCCGCGCAGCTCCAGCGCGTAGCGGCGCCCGGCCTTCAACGTGACGGGCGGCCCGGCGACGAAGGCGATGTCCAGCAGGCCGGCGCCCTGCGGTTGACAGGCCAGCGCCAGGCCGTCGCCCGTGCCCAGCAGGTCGGTGCCCGCGCCGTAGGTGTCTGCGCCCGCATCGGCGGGGCCGAGGTCCAGCAGCACCAGCCGCAGCGGGCTGCCGGCGCGCGTGCCGTGGCCGTCGCCGGCGTAGAGGCTGATGGAGCCCAGCGTGAAGTCGGCCTGGGGCACGAAGGTCTGCGCCAGCCGGCTCGCGCCGCCGTCGCTGTTGAAGCCACGCGGCTCGGGCGCCTCGTCGAACGGGGACCTGACGGACGCCAGCACGGGCGCGCCCCGCCACGCGGACGGGTAGCCCTGGATGAACTGCTCGACGCGCAGCCGCGCGTCGGAGCGCCCGGGGTCGGGCACCGCGGGCGTCGCCGCTGGTGGCACGGGCGGGCGGCTGAGGCCTTCAGGCGTCTGCACGACCGGCGCGATGCGGCCGTCCGGCAGGTAGTGCAGGTACTCCAGCGCCACCGAGCGCCGGCCCAGCGCGCCCGTCTGCCCGTCCGGCAGCGTCAGCGTGGCGTTGTGATAGACGAGGTAGGACTGGCCCTTGAAGTCGTCGATGAGGCCGGCATGGATGGTGTAGCTGTTCCTGGCCGTGCCGGTCAGCAGGCCGCGGTAGGTCCACGGGCCGCGCGGGCTGGGCGCGGTGGCATAGGCCAGGTGCTCCCACAAGCCCTGGTGGGCCATGGCGGCGTAGGTCAGGTAGTACAGCCCCCGGCGCTTGGACAGCCACGGGCCCTCGGTGTAGTTGGGCAGCGCCACTTTCTCGATGGGGCCGTCCAGTTCGGTCATGCTGGGCTTGAGCCGCACCAGGTAGAGCACCGGGTTGCCCCAGGCCATCCAGGCGGTGCCGTCGTCGTCGATGAAGACGGTGGGGTCGATGTCGTTCCAGCCATAGGGGCTGGGCGTCGTCGCGTCGGTGACGAGGGCCGACCCGCGCGCGTCCTTGAACGGCCCGAGCGGCTGGTCGGCCACCGCGACGCCGATGGCCTTGCCGGGATGGGTGTCGTCGTGCTGGACCGTCGTGTAGAGGTAGAACCTGCCGCCACGCTGCACGACCTGCGCGGCCCAGGCGTCGCGCACGGCCCACTTGAAGTCGGTGGCCTTCATGACCGGGCCGTGCGGCGTCCAGTGCTTCAGGTCGGTGGACGAGTAGGCCAGCCACTCCTTCATCGTGAACATCTCGCTGCCCCGGGCTTCGTCGTGGCCGACGTAGAGGTAGACGGTGTCGCCGACGACCAGCGGCGCGGGGTCGGCGGTGAAGACGTCGCGCAGCGCCGGGTTGCTGCCGGGCACGGGCGCCTGCGCCGCCGCCACGAGCACGGACGCCGCGCCGAGGGCCGCCACGGCACGGCCGGGCAAGGAGGGTTTGTTCATGGCTTCGGCGGCACGCGGGCCGTCCACAAAAAAGGCCGGCTGATCAGCCGGCCCAAGCCCAGAGGGCACCAAAGGCTGGCGCCCTGCAGGCGCCGGCCAGCTCGTTCATGCGGCCTCAGAAGGCCACGCGCATCGACACGTTGTAGCTCGGGCCCGGCTTGTACTCGTCGAACACCGCGCCGGGGAACTGCACATAGGTGCGGCTGACCGCGTCCGTCGCGTTCCAGACGCTGACGTTCAGGCTGGCGTCGTAGGGGAAGCCGAAGGCCTGCTTCAGGTTCACGCCGGCCGACGCGTCGATCTGCGTGCGGGCAATCGTCCACATGTAGGCCCCGGGCGTGGACAGGCCCACGCTGGCGTTGACGATGTGCTCGGACTGGTACTGGCGCGACACGCGCAAGCTCAGGCCGTTGCGCTCGTAGTAGACCGTCAGGTTGTTCGTGCGCGGCGGCACGCCGGCCACCGGCAGCGCGTTGGGCAGCTCGTCGGTCTGCTTGGTGTACGTGTAGTTGGCCGTGAAGCCGAAGCCCTTGATCGGCAGGAAGTCCAGCGGCTGCTGCCAGGTCAGCTCCAGGCCGCGCACCTTGAGCTTGGTGTCGATGTTGTAGGGCTCGGTGATCTCGACCAGATGCTTGTCACGCCCGCCGCTGGCGGTGACGGCCTGCAGCTGCGCGTCGGTCAGGCCCACGGTGCCGTACAGCGCGTCCAGCTGCGCCAGCGTGTAGGTGACCAGCCGGTTGCCGGGGCGGCCCACCAGGTCCTTGCCGAAGCCGCTCAGCGCCACGTAGGCCTCGCGGTTCAGGTAGTACTCCAGCGACAGGTCGAAGTTGTTGGACTTGAACGGCTTCAGGTTGGGGTTGGTGATGTTGCCCTGGCGCGCGCCCTGGTCGCCGATGGAGAGGCTGGTCTGGCGCAGATCGGCCGGGTTGGCGCGGGTCAGCGACTTGGACGCCGACGCACGGCCGATCAGGTCCGGCATGAGGTTGTAGGCCAGCGTGAACGACGGCAGCAGGTTGGTGTACTTGGTGGTCTCGTAGACCCACACGGCCTCGTTGTCGTAGAGCCCGCCGTTCTGCAGCGTCGCGTTGCGCGGATCGGCCTGCGAGCGCACCTCGCCGATGGTCTGCAGCGTGCTCGCGAAGCGCACGCCGGCGTTGTAGCGCAGCGTGCGGTCGAACGGCCGCAGCACGCCGCTGATCTCCCCGTACGCGGCCTCCACCACCTCGCGGATGTAGCCGCCGCTGCCGTTGTTGAAGCCGCGGCGGATGTTGTCGCGGAAGTAGGTGTAGTCGGTGTCCTTGGCGAACTTGTCCCAGTTGACGGTGATGAAGCCTTGCGGGGACGCCATCGCGTAGTCGGGCACCTTGGCGTTGGTGACGACCGAGCCCAGGTAGGCCAGCGCCGGCGCGCCGGCCGTGGAGCCGGTGCCGAAGCCGGGGTAGGCGGTCGCGGCATCGGCGATGGCGCCCGGCGTGCTGCGACCGTCGCAGCCGGGGCTGCGCAGCTGCGGGTTGGGCTGGACGAAGCGGTAGTTGACGTTGTTGCCGCAGGCCACGTTCATCCACGCGTCCGCGACGGAGTAGCCGCGGTAGCGGCGCTCGATGTCGTCCCGCGCCACGCCCATGCGCACGTTGAGCGCCTCGTCACCCCACTTCACGTTCAAGCGTGCGCCGTCCGTCGTGTTGCGGCGGTCGTAGAGGTCCATGCGCAGGCCCGACAGGCCCTGGCCGGCCTGGTACCAGCCGAAGTTGGTGGGGTCGTTGAGGTTGAGGTTGCTGCCGTAGCGCGGCAGCTCGCCGGGGCGGCTGTTGTCGTAGGTGATGACGGAGTTGGGCGAGCGCGTGGCGAGCAGCACCGTGGGCATGTCGCGGTAGAAGTCGCTGTAGGTCTTGTTGAAGTGGCCGTCGATGACCCAGTCGTCGCTGGGCCGCAGCTCGAAGCCGGGGTTGAAGCTCCAGAACTTCGTCTTCTCCTCCATGGGCCGGAACTCCAGCGACCAGAAGGTGTTGGCGAACGTCGCCTTGGTGAGCACGCAGCCGCCGTTGCAGTCGCTGCGGTCGAACTCCATGCCGATGGGGATGGGCGTGTTCGCGCGCGTGCCGGCGTTCATGCCGTTGTAGACCATCTTGTTGGACTTCTCGGCCCCCATCATGTCGAGGTAGAGGTCCCACTTCTCGTTGGGGCGCCACTGCAGGCTGACAATGCCGCTGGCGCGCTCGCGCTCGCCCTCGTAGCTGATGTGGCGGCCCAGCCGACCCATCAGCGCGTTGTCGATCTGCTTGATGCTGGCGCCGGGGTTCAGGTCCAGCAGCATCTGGCGGTTGATCTGCGCGCCCGGCACGAGGAGGGGCCGCGCAAAGGCCGGCAGGTCGTTCAGCGCCAGGCCGCTGGGCACCGTGTCGGGCGTGGACTGCGAGCCGCCGCCGGTGTTGTTGGGGTTGTCGGCCGCGTTGGCCTGGAAAGACTTGAGCTGGAAGTTGCGCATGTCCACCGTCTGGAAGCCGGTGGTCTTGTACTTGGTGTGCCCCCAGGCGGTGCCCACCAGCGCGCCGAAGTCGCCGAAGGTGCTGGAGCGCCAGGTGTTGCTGACGATGGCCGAGCCGGTATCGCTCCACTTGCCGACCTGGTCGCGGTAGTTGCCGCTGAGCGTGAACGCCGAGCGGAAACCCTGCTTGTCGAACGGCCGCAGGCTGCGCATGTCCACCGTGCCGGCGATGCCGCCTTCCATGATGCCGGCACGCTGGCTCTTGTAGACCGTCGCGCTTCGGAACAGCTCCGACGGCAGGAAGTCCATGTCCACCTCGCGGTTGGCGCTGATGTTGCCGCCCCACGAGCCGGCCGACGCCGAGGCCATCGGCGCGCCGTTCAGCAGCACGCGCGTGAAGTTGGCGCCCATGCCGCGGATGGAGATGTTCATGCCCTCGCCGTCGATGCTGGCGCGGTTGACGCGCACGCCGGGAATGCGGGACAGCGAGTCGGCGATGCTGGCATCGGGGAACTTGCCGATGTCCTCGGCGAACACCGTCTCGCTCAGGCCCACGTCGTCGCGCTTCTCGCGCACCGCATTGGCCAGCGAACTGCGGAAGCCCGTGACCGTCACCGTCTCCAGCGTGTTGCCCTTGGCGGCCGGCGCCGACGCGGCCGCCGCCGGCGCGGGCGCCCCTTGCGCGTAGGCACAGGCAATCATGCCGGCCAGCGTCGTGGTTGCGAAAACATCGCGGGCCACGCCCAAGCGGCGGCGGCCGGCTTCCATCGGATATCCGTTCACTCTTGTCTCCTTGTTGGCCTCGTGCGCGGGCCTTTGTGGGGTGCCCGCCGTGGCGCGGCAGGCCGTTTAGCGGTAAATCAACCAAATGATTGATAACGCAACCATTTCAGTCTAGTCCCACCCCTTGTCAGACGACCTATCGTTTTCCCGACTCGTGGCGGCGCGGCATCGACGCCGCGCCGCGGCCGGCGGTCAGGGGCTGGGCGCGTCGAAGTCGACCCAGGCGAAGTCGGCCGTCGCCGGCTTGTCCGTGGCGCTCTGCGCGAACAGGCCCAGGTAGACGCCGGTGAAGCCCGTGGCCGTCTCGGTGGACAGCCGGTGCGTGGGGATGCTGCACAGCGGCTGCCAGTCGCCCGCCGCACCGGCGGCCCGCCAGGCGAGGAGGTACTGCCGAGGCTCGGCCCGCACCTGCAGCTGCAGCGCCGCCGCCGGCACGGCCGCCGACGCCAGCACCTCCGGCGCTCCGCCCGCTTTCAGCACGCACTCCACGCGTCGCCCGGCCGCGCCGGTCACGCGCAGCAGCGCGTGGTGGGACTCGTTCATGCGCAGCGCCACGCCCGCCGTGTCGCCCGGCGCGGCCGGCGCGAAGTCCATCTCCGTGGCCAAGCGCTGGTTCAGCCGCTCCTGGCGCCGGCCGACGAAAGCCGGCGTGCCCACCACGTCCAGCCCCGTGCGGCCGCCAATGAGGCGCAGCTGCCCCGGCCGGGCCGCCAGCGACCAGCGGCCCGCCGCCAGCGTGCGCAGGAAGGTCCAGTGCGGCGGCAGCGGGCGGTCGGCCGCGAAGGTTTCCCGCACCGCGGGCTGCGGCCACGGGTGCCAGCCCGGCAGGCCCTGGGTCGGCTGCGGCTGGTCCAGCGCACCGCGCTGGCCGAACTCGGGCCAGCCGTCCTCGCGCCAGCGCACCGGCGACAGCAGTGTCTCGCGGCCAATGTGGTGATGCCGCCCGCCGGCGGCCGCCTGCGGGCGGATGGCCAGCAGCGTCGCCCACCAGTCACCGTTCGGCGTGGTCACCAGGTCGGCATGGCCCAGCGCCTGGAAGGGGTGGTCGGGCAGATGGCGGTGCGTCAGCACCGGGTTGTCCGGGTGGGCCTCGAACGGCCCCCACGGCGAACGCGAACGGGCCATCGTGATGCGGTGGTCGTACGACGTCCCACCTTCGGCAATCATCAGGTAGTACCAGGCGTTGCGCTTGTACAGATGCGGCCCCTCGGGCCAGATGCCGCCCATGCCGCTCCACACCAGCCGCGGCTCCTCCAGCAGCTTGCCGGCCTGGAGGTCCACGCGTGCCTGGTAGACGCCGCCGTTGCGGCCGCCGCCGTGGCGCGTGTAGTAGACGCTGCCGTCATCGTCGAAGAAGAACGACGGGTCCATGCCGAACACGGCCTCCGGCAGCCGCACCGGATCGGACCACGGCCCCGCCGGGTCGCTGGCCGTGATGAAGAAGTTGCCGATGCCGCCGACGTCGGTCGTCACGATGTAGAACCGCCCCGCCTCGCAGCGGATGGTGGGCGCGAAGATGGCCTGCGAGCTCTTGCGGCCCACGAAGCTCAGCTGGCTCTCGCGCGACAGCGCATTGCCGATCAGCCGCCAGTGCACCAGGTCGCGGCTGTGATAGACCGGCAGCCCCGGCAGGTACTCGAAGGTGCTGGTGACGAGATAGAAGTCCTCGCCCGAGCGGCAGACGCTGGGGTCGGACGCGAAACCGCTGAGCACGGGGTTGGCGAACGTGGCCGGCATCGTGCCGGCCGGTGCCGCGCCGACCCCACCCGACAGCCCCCACATGATCGCGCCGATGCACAACCCGCCTGTGACGCGCTTGAACAGTGAACTCACATGCACTCCATTTGCCTGATAGACATATCAGGCAAATGTTAGCGATATCAATCTTCACCCGCGCAGGGGTCTACCCCGACGCAATGGCCCGCCCACACGCCCACACGCCTGCCCGTCACCTATGGCACCCGCGCCCGAGGCAATCGCGGCGATCGTTTGACATGCATCAACGTCCGTCGATATAACCGGCGCCGGTGTCACGCGAAGCCCTCAGAATCATCACGTCGATGGTCAGGAGTTGCGATGTTAGAACCCACCGGTGGCCGACTGCCTGACGGTCCGCCCTCCACCCGGACCGAGGAGCTCAGGAGCTTCCTCTTCCTCTCCATCGTGATGGCGCCGGTGCTGGCCGTCATGGTGGTCGCGGGCTACGGCTTCGCCATCTGGATCTACCAGATGTTCGCCGGGCCACCGGGCAGCTGATGCACGACGAACTCCACATCACCAGCCTCGTCGTCCATGCGCTGCCCGACCGCGGCGCTGACGTCACCGCGGCCATCGACCGGCTGCCCGAGGCGCGCATCCACGGCAGCGACGCCAGCGGCAAGTTCGTCGTCACGCTCGAAGCCCCCACGGCCGGCGCCATCCTCGACCAGATCGGCCTGATCCAGCAGACCCCCGGCATCATCGGCGTCGCCATGGTCTACCAGCACGTCGAGTCGCTCGACTCTTTGAACAGGGAGATTCCTCATGTCGACCACACGGCGTGACTTTGTCCGGCAATCGGCAGCCGCAGCGGCCGGCTCCGTCGCCGGCATTCCAATCGCGGTCGCGCAGACCGGCAACGCCTACGCGGACGCGTCGCAGCTGACCTGGTCCAAGGCGCCCTGCCGCTTCTGCGGCACCGGCTGCGGCGTCAGCGTCGCCGTCAAGGACAACCGTGTCGTCGCCACCCAGGGCGACCCCGAGGCCGAGGTGAACCGCGGCCTGAACTGCGTGAAGGGCTACTTCCTGTCCAAGATCATGTACGGCGACGACCGGCTGACGACGCCGCTGCTGCGCATGAAGAACGGCCAGTACGCCAAGGACGGCGAGTTCCAGCCCGTGTCCTGGGACAAGGCCTTCGACGTGATGGCCGAGAAGTGGAAGGCCGCGCTGAAGGCCAAGGGGCCCACGTCCGTCGGCATGTTCGGCTCGGGCCAGTGGACGGTGTGGGAAGGCTACGCCGCGTCCAAGCTGATGAAGGCGGGCTTCCGCTCCAACAACCTCGACCCGAACGCCCGCCACTGCATGGCCTCGGCCGTCACCGGCTTCATGCGCACCTTCGGCATGGACGAGCCCATGGGCTGCTACGACGACATCGAGGCGGCCACCGTGTTCGTGCTGTGGGGCTCCAACATGGCGGAGATGCACCCCATCCTGTGGACGCGCGTGACCGACCGGCGCCTGTCCGGCCCCGACGTCAAGGTGGCGGTGCTGTCGACCTTCGAGCACCGCTCCTACGAGCTGGCCGACATCGAGCTGACCTTCACGCCGCAGACCGACCTGGCGATCCTGAACTACATCGCCCACCACATCATCTCGACGGGCCGGGTCAACAAGGACTTCGTCAACAAGCACACCAACTTCAAGCTCGGCAACGCCGACATCGGCTACGGCCTGCGCCCCGAGCACCCGCTGCAGAAGGCGGCCAAGAACGCGGCCGATCCGACGGGCGCCAAGCCCATCAGCTTCGACGAGTACGCCAAGTTCGTGTCCACCTACGACCTGGAATACACCGCCAAGCTGACCGGCGTGCCTAAGAACCGCCTGCTGGCACTGGCCGAGCTGTACGCCGACCCCAAGACCAAGGTCATGTCCTTCTGGACCATGGGCTTCAACCAGCACACGCGCGGCACCTGGGCCAACAACCTCATCTACAACATCCACCTGCTGACCGGCAAGATCGCGTCGCCGGGCAACAGCCCGTTCTCGCTGACGGGCCAGCCCTCGGCCTGCGGCACCGCGCGCGAGGTGGGCACCTTCTCGCACCGCCTGCCGGCCGACATGGTGGTGACCAACCCCAAGCACCGCGAGCACGCCGAGGAGATCTGGAAGATCCCGCACGGCACCATCCCCGACAAGCCCGGCTTCCACGCCGTGCTGCAGAACCGCATGCTCAAGGACGGCAAGCTCAATGCCTACTGGGTGATGGTCAACAACAACATGCAGGCCGGCGCCAACCTGATGAACGAAGCCTATCCGGGCTACCGCAACCCGGACAACTTCATCGTCGTGTCGGACGCCTACCCCACCGTCACGGCCGTCGCAGCCGACCTCATCCTGCCCACCGCGATGTGGGTGGAGAAGGAAGGCGCCTACGGCAACGCCGAGCGCCGCACGCACTTCTGGCACCAGCTCGTCAACGCGCCGGGCGACGCGCGCTCCGACCTCTGGCAGCTGATGGAGTTCTCCAAGCGCTTCAAGATCGAGGAGGTCTGGCCCGAGGAGCTGATCGCCAAGCAGCCGTCGGTGCGCGGCAAGACACTGTTCGACGTGCTGTACCGCAACGGCAACGTTGACAAGTTCCCGCTGGCGGATGCCGACAAGGCCTACGAGAACGCCGAGTCCAAGGCCTTCGGTTTCTACGTGCAGAAGGGCTTGTTCGAGGAGTACGCCACCTTCGGCCGCGGCCACGGGCATGACCTGGCCCCGTTCGACGATTACCACAAGGCCCGCGGCCTGCGCTGGCCGGTCGTGAACGGCAAGGAGACGCTGTGGCGCTACCGCGAGGGCAGCGACCCCTACGTGAAGGCCGGCACCGGCTACCAGTTCTATGGCCACGCTGACGGCAAGGCCGTCATCTTCGCGCTGCCCTACGAGCCGCCGCCGGAGGCACCGGACAAGGACTTCCCGTTCTGGCTGTCCACCGGCCGCGTGCTGGAGCACTGGCATTCCGGCTCCATGACGCGCCGCGTGCCCGAACTGCACCGCGCCGTGCCCAACGCGCTGTGCTACATGCACCCCGACGACGCCAAGGCGCTGGGCGTGCGGCGCGGCAGCGAGGTGGAAGTCGCCTCGCGGCGCGGCAAGATGCGCACCCGCGTCGAGACCCGCGGCCGCAACAAGCCGCCGCGCGGCCTCGTCTTCGTGCCGTGGTTCGACGCCAGCCAGCTGATCAACAAGGTCACGCTGGACGCCACCGACCCGATCTCGCTGCAGACCGACTTCAAGAAGTGCGCGGTCAAGATCACCAAGGTCTGAGGAGTCACGCCATGAAGATGCTCAGACACCTCGCCCTGCTGCTGAGCCTGTGCACCGGCCTCGCCGTCGCGCAGCAGCAGCCCGCCCGGCCCTTCGTCGACGCCGCCCGCGGCCCGACGCCGATCACCGAGTCCACCAAGCCACCGGTGCTGGGCAACGCCGTCAACGACGACGTGCGCCGCACGCGCAACTACGCGATGCAGCCGCCCACCATCCCGCACCGCGTGGACGGCTACCAGATCGACAAGAACTTCAACAAATGCCTGGACTGCCACGCCCGCGCCAAGACCGAGATGACGCAGGCCGTGCCCGTCAGCGTCACGCACTACATGGACCGCAGCGGCCGCACGCTGGCGCAGGTGTCCACGCGCAGATACTTCTGCATGCAATGCCATGTGCCGCAAGACGGCGTGCGGCCCATCGTGCAGAACAACTTCCAGGACGTCGACACGGTGATCCAGCGCGCCATGCAGGCCCAGAAGGCCAACGAGAAGAGCAGCAAGAAGTGAGCAGGACCCGGAGCCACCAGCCATGTTGAATCTCCTGAAGCGCTACTGGGTCGTCATCCGGCGCCCCAGCGTCCATTTCAGCCTGGGCTTCCTGACCATCGGCGGCTTCATCGGCGGCGTGATGTTCTGGGGCGCCTTCAACACGGCGATGGAGCTCACCAACACCGAGAAGTTCTGCACCGGCTGCCACGAGATGCGCGACAACGTGTTCGCCGAGCTGAAGAGCACCATCCACTACACCAACCGCTCGGGCGTGCGCGCGGTCTGCTCCAACTGCCACGTGCCGCACGACTGGACCGACAAGATCGCCCGCAAGATGCAGGCCTCCAAGGAGGTCTGGGGCAAGATCTTCGGCACCATCGACACGCGCGAGAAGTTCCAGGAGAAGCGGCTGGAGCTGGCCCGCCACGAATGGGCGCGGCTGAAGGCCAACGATTCGCTGGAGTGCCGCAACTGCCACAACTACGACTCCATGGACTTCACGCGCCAGAGCCTGCGCGCGCAGAACATGCACGCCACCTACCTGGCCAGCAAGGAAAAGACCTGCATCGACTGCCACAAGGGCATCGCGCACCGGCTGCCGCACATCCCGCCGGGCGAAGGCCCGATGGACACGCCGGGCCAGAAGGTCCCGAAGAGCGACGAGGCCGCCCGGGTCGGTGATGCCAAGCCATGAAGAAGGCCTGCCGCTGCTGAACGCCGAAGCGCTCGCCTGCCGCCGCGGCGGCCGCAGCGTCTTCAAGGGCCTGAGCTTCGAGCTGGCCCCGGGGCAGGCACTGGAAATCCGCGGCGCCAACGGCAGCGGCAAGAGCAGCCTGCTGCGCCTGCTGGCCGGCCTCGTGCCGGCAGCCGCCGGCGCCGCCCGGTGGGGCGGCCAGCCGGTGACGGCGGGCCAGGCCGGCGTGGCCTACCTGGGCCACCTGAACGGCCTCAGCCCCGAACTCAGCGCGCTGGACAACCTGCGCTTCGCGCAGCAGCTTGCCGGCAGCGAGGCCACCGCACCTGGTCAGGCCTTGCGGGCCTGGGGGCTGGAGGCCGTCGCCACCCGACCGGTGCGGCGCCTGTCGCAGGGCCAGCAGCGCCGCGCCGCGCTGGCACGCATGAGCCTGGCATGCCAGCGCCTGTGGCTGCTGGACGAACCCTGCGCCGGGCTGGACGAAGCCGGCGAGCGCCTGTTCGACGCACGCCTGGCCGAGCACCTGGCCGGCGGCGGCCTCGCCGTCATCGCGACGCACCAGCCGCTGCGCCTGCCCGCCGGCCAGTGCCGGCCGCTGGTGCTGGGCCAGCCCGCCGCATGCTGAGCGCCGTCTTCCTGCGTGAGCTGCGCATCGCGCTGCAGCGCCCGGCCGACGCGCTCGGCGGCCTGCTGTTCTTCGTGCTCGTCGGCGGGCTGTTCCCGCTGGCCATCGGGCCGGACGCCGCACTGCTGCGCGCCATCGGCCCCGGCGTCGTCTGGGTCGCGGCGCTGCTGGCCGTGCTGATCTCGCTGCACCGCCTGTTCGAGTCCGACCTGGCCGACGGCAGCCTGGAGCAATGGCTGCTCGCGCCGCGCTCGCTGATGGGCCTGGTGGCGCTGAAGACGGCAGCCCACTGGTGCATCGCCTGCCTGCCGCTCATCGTCGTGGCGCCGCTGCTGGCGCTGCAGTACGGCATGCACGGCGACGCGGCCGGCCTGCTGGTGCTGTCGCTGCTGCTGGGCACGCCCACGCTGGTGCTGATCGGCGCGCTGGGCGCCGCGCTGACGCTGGGGCTGCGCGGCCATGTGCTGCTGGCGCTCATCGTGCTGCCCATGAGCGTGCCGCCGCTGGTGTTCGGCTGCGCGGCCGTGTCGGCCAGCCAGCAAGGCCTGCCCGCGGCGCCGCATCTCAGCCTGCTGGGCGCCTGCCTGTCGCTGGCCGCCTTCCTCTGCCCCTGGGCCAGCGCGGCCGCATTGCGGCTGGCGCTGGAATGACGCCATGAACCCGACCCACGCCCTGCCCCACGCCGCACCGGCCCGCTGGCGGCGCTTTGCCTCGCCGCCGCTGTTCCACGCGCTCGCCGGCCGCCTCATCCCGTGGTTCGCCGGCCTCGCCGCGGTGCTGGCCGCGGCCGGCCTGTGGGTGGGCTTCGCCGTCGCGCCGACAGACCACCAGCAGGGCGAGGTCTACCGCATCATCTTCCTGCACGTGCCGGCCGCGTGGATGTCGATGTTCCTCTACCTGATCGCCGCCGCGCACGCGGGCCTGGGGCTGGTGTTCGGCACGCGGCTGTCGCCGCTGCTGTCGCGTGCGCTGGCGCCCACCGGCGCGGTGTTCACCGCCATCGCGCTGTGGACCGGCGCGGCCTGGGGCAAGCCGACCTGGGGCACCTGGTGGGTGTGGGATGCGCGGCTGACGTCCGAGCTGATCCTGCTGTTCCTGTACCTCGCCTATCTCGCGCTGGTGTCCAGCATCGAAGACCCGCGCCGTGCCGACAACGCCGGCGCCATCCTGCTGCTGGCGGGCGTCGTCAACGTGCCCATCATCTACTTCTCGGTCCAGTGGTGGAGCACGCTGCACCAGGGCTCCACCATCCGCTTCGACGCGGCACCGACGATGACCCACACGATGCTGATCGGCATGCTGCTGATGGCCGGTGCCTGCTGGGCCTACAGCATCGCCGCCGCGCTGGCCCGCGTGCGCTGCCTCATCACCGAGCGCGCCGCGCTGGAGGCTGACGAATGAACGCTGCCGACCACGGCTTCTACCTGTCGCTGGCCTTCAGCGTGTCGGGCCTGCTGCTCGCCGCTGAACTGCTGCTGCTGTGGCAGCGCTGCCGCCGCGCGCGCGACCTGCAGCGAGGCGACGCGCCATGACGCCCCGCCAACGCCGGCTGCTGTTCGTGGCCCTCGGCCTTGCCGCGGTGTCCATCGCCACCGCCCTGGTGCTGAGAGCGCTGAACAGCAACGTGACCTTCTTCTACAGCCCCACGCAGGTCAACGCCGGCGAGGCGCCGCGCCAGGCCGCGTTCCGGCTGGGTGGGCTCGTCGAAGCGGGCTCGCTGCAGCGCGCGGCCGACGGGCTGGACCTGCGCTTCGTCGTCACCGACGGTGCGCACCGCATCCCCGTGCACTACCGCGGCCTGCTGCCCGACCTGTTCCGCGAGGGCAAGGGCGTCGTCGTCTCCGGCCGGCTGACCGACGCCGTCTTCACCGCCACCGAGGTGCTGGCCAAGCACGACGAGAACTACATGCCGCCGCCAGCCGCCGCCGCGCTGAAGCAGGCCCACGACAAGGCGGTCGCAAAGTGATCCCGGAGATCGGCGTCTTCGCCCTCGTGCTGGCGCTGCTGGTGGCGGGCGTCCAGGCCGTGCTGCCGCTGGCCGGCGCGCACTGGCGCGTGGCGAGCTGGATGCGTGTCGCCCGCCCGGCCGCGGCGCTGCAGGCGCTGTTCGTCTGGCTCGCGTTCGGCTGCCTGGCGCAGGCCTTCCTCGCCGGCGACTTCTCGGTGCGCTACGTCGCGTCCAACTCGCACTCCGAGCTGCCGGCCATCTACCGCTTCACCGCCGTGTGGGGCAGCCACGAGGGCTCCATGCTGCTGTGGCAGGCGCTGCTGTCGGCGTGGACGCTGGCCGTCGCGCTGCGCAGCCGCGCGCTGCCGCCGGCCTTCGCGGCACGCGTGCTGGGCGTCATGGGCCTCGTCAGCGTCGGGCTGCTGCTGTTCCTGCTGCTGCTGTCCAACCCGTTCGACCGCCTCGTGCCCGCCCCGGCCGAGGGCCGCGACCTGAACCCGCTGCTGCAGGACCCCGGCATGGTGCTGCACCCGCCGCTGCTCTACATGGGCTACGTGGGCTTCTCGGTCGCGTTCGCGTTCGGCATCGCGGCGCTGCTGTCGGGCGAGCTGAACGCCGCCTGGGCGCGCTGGTCGCGGCCGTGGACGCTGGCGGCCTGGACCTTCCTGACGCTGGGCATCCTGCTCGGCAGCGCCTGGGCCTACTACGTGCTCGGCTGGGGCGGGTGGTGGTTCTGGGACCCGGTCGAGAACGCGTCCTTCATGCCCTGGCTGGTGGGCACCGCACTCATCCATTCGCTCATCGTCAGCGACCAGCGCGGCGCGTTCCGCGGCTGGACGGTGATGCTCGCCATCGTGGCGTTCTCGCTGAGCCTGCTGGGCACCTTCCTCGTCCGCTCGGGTGTGCTGACGTCGGTGCACGCGTTCGCGGTGGACCCGGGCCGTGGCCTCTACATCCTGTGCTTCATGGTGGCCGTCGTCGGCACGTCGCTGCTGCTGTTTGCCTGGCGCGCGCCCACCATCGCGCAGGGCGGCCGCTTCGCGGCGCTGTCGCGCGAGACGCTGCTGTTGGTCAACAACGTGCTGTTCGCCACCGCCGCGCTGGCCGTGCTCATCGGCACGCTGTACCCGCTGCTGCTGGACGTGCTGGGCGGCGACAAGATCTCCGTCGGCCCGCCCTACTTCCAGGCCGTGTTCGTGCCGCTCATCGTGCCGGCACTGGTGCTGATGGGCGTGGGCCCGATGGCGCGCTGGAAGCGCAGCACGCTGCCCGAGCTGCGCGTGCAGCTGCGCGGGGCGCTGGCCGCCAGCGGCGTCTGCGCGTGGCTGCTGGGCTGGCTGCTGCCACGCGAGCCCGGCACGGCGTGGACGCCACTGTCCGCCTTCGGCCTGCTGCTGGCGGCCTGGTGCCTGTGCAGCGCGCTGGCGCATGCATGGCAGCGGCTGCAGGGCGACTGGCGCGGCCGCTGGGCCAAACAGCCGCGCGCCTGGTGGGGCATGCTGCTGGCGCATGCCGGCGTCGGCGTGTTCGTCTTCGGCGTCACGCTGTCCGGCGGCTTCGAGAGCAAGCGCGAGCTGAGCCTGGCGCCGGGCACGCCGGTCAACGTCGGCGGCTTCGAGTTCCGCCTCGGCGCCACCGACACGGCCAAGGGCCCCAACTACGACGCGCAGCGCGTGGCCGTCAGCGTCAGCCGTGACGGTCAGGCGCTGCCGACGCTTCACCCCGAGAAGCGCGTCTACCGCACGCAGGCCATGCCCATGAGCCAGTCGGCCATCGCCACCGGCCTGCAGCAGGACCTGCTCGTGGGCCTGGGCGAACCGCTGGCCGACGGCGCCTGGACCGTGCGCATCCAGGTCAAGCCCTTCCTGGCGTGGATCTGGATCGGCTGCGCGCTGATGGCGCTCGGCGGGCTGCTGGCCCTCGCAGACAAGCGCTACCGCATCGCACGCCGCCGCGAAGCCGCCGCGCTGCCGGTGAGCCACGGGGAGCCCGCATGATGCGCTACCTGCTGCCGCTGCTGGTCTTCCTCGCGCTGGCCGTCGCGCTGGGCCTGGGCCTGCGGCGCGACCCGCGCGCGCTGCCGTCGGCGCTGATCGACCACGCCGCGCCCGCCATCGACCGCCCGCTGCTGCACGACGCCACGCGCCGGCTGGACATCGCCCAGCTGCGCGGCCAGGTCTGGCTGCTGAACGTCTGGGCCTCGTGGTGCGAGCCCTGCCGCACCGAGATGCCGGCGCTGAAGGTGCTGTCCGCGCGCGACGGCGTGCCGCTGTTCGGCCTCAACTACAAGGACCGCGAGGGCCCGGCGCGCGCGCTGCTGGCGCAGGTCGGCGACCCTTACATCGGATCGGCCGTCGACGCCGACGGCCGCGTCGGCATGGACTTCGGCGTGCACGGCGTGCCCGAGACCTTCGTCATCGACGCCGCCGGCCGCGTGCGCTTCCGCCATGTCGGCCCCGTCACCGCCGAGGTCTGGCGGGACACGCTGATGCCCATCGTGAGGTCCCTGAAATGAAGCGCCTCGTCATGAGCGCCTGCCTGCTGGCATTGGCCTGCAGCGCGATGGCCGATGTCGACGCCCGCGAGGCGGCGCTGGCGGCGCAGCTGCGCTGCGTCGTCTGCCAGAACCAGACCATCGCCGAGTCCAGCGCGCCGCTGGCCGCCGACATGCGCCGCGAGATCCGCACGCAGCTGCAGGCTGGCCGCAGCGACGACGAGGTGCTGGCCTTCTTCGAGCAGCGCTACGGCAGCTTCGTGCGCTACGCGCCGCCGCTGCGGCCATCGACGTGGCTGCTGTGGGGCGCGCCGTTCGCACTGGGCCTCGCCGGCCTGGCCGCGCTGGCCGCCACGCTGCGGCGGCGCCGGCGAGCCGCCCGGCCGCCGGCGCTCGACGACGCCCAACGCGAGCGCGCGCGCCGGCTGCTGGACGACGGAGGTGCGCCATGACGTCCACCCTCTGGCCGCTGTGGGCGGTCTCCATCTCGCTGCTGCTGCTGGCCCTGGGCGGCCTGCTGTGGCCGCTGCTGCGCGAGCCGCGTGACGCGCCGGCCGACGCCCGGGATCGCCTGCGCGAGCTGTACCGACGCAAACGCGAGGAACTGGCACAGGAGGCCCTACCCCCCGCAGAGCACCAGCAGGCGCTGGACGAACTGCAACTGGGCTTCCTGCAGGAGCTGGAGGCTACGAGCCCCGCGCCCACGTTGCGCGACAGCCCCTGGCAGACGCGCCTGCCCGCCGCGCTGCTCAGCGTGGCGCTGCCCGTGGCCGCGCTGGCGCTCTATCTGCACGCGGGCGACCCACGCGCCGTGGCGGAGCTGGCAATGGCCTCCGCGGCCACGCACGAGGGCAGCGGCAACCAGGTCGAAACCGCCGTCGCCCGCCTGACCGAGCGCCTGCGCGCCAACCCCGACGACCTGGAAGGCTGGCTGGTGCTGGCCCGCTCGCAGGAAACGATGGAGCGCTTCGGCGATGCCGCCCAGTCGTACCGTCAGGCCATCGCTGCGGCGACGCGCCAGCAGGCGCCGGCCGACATCGTCGCGCGGCTGCAGGCCGACCTGGCCGATGCGCTCGGCTCGGCGCACGACGGCGACCTCGGCGGACCGGCGCAGGCCGCCATCAAGGCGGCGCTGGCGCTGGACGCCAACCAGCCCAAGGCGCTCGCGCTGGCCGGCGCCGCCGCGCTGCGCAGCGGCGACATCGACACCGCGCGCCGGCACTGGCAGCGCCTGCTGGCCCTGCTGCCGCCGGGCTCGGACATGGCGCTGCGCGTGGAGTCGGACCTGCAGCGGCTGTCGGCGCCGGGCGCCGCAGCATCCCTCAGCGCCCGCGTCAGCATCGATGCCACGCTGGCCGACCGCATCCCGCCGCAGGCCACCGTGTTCGTCGTCGTGCGCCCGGCGGGCGAACGCATGCCGGCCGCCGTCGTGCGCCTGCGTGCTGGCGACCTGCCCGCCGACATCGTCATCGACGACCGCCACGCGATGTCGCCCGACCGGCCGCTGTCGCGCTTCAGCGCCGTCACGGTGCAGGCCCGCATCAGCCCCTCGGGCCAGGCACTGGCCCAGCCGGGCGACTGGTTCAGCGACACGCTACACGCGCGGCCCGGCCAGCAAGGCCTGGCACTCATCGTCAGGAGCGGCGCAAAGCCAAGCGCCTGACGCCTGGCCGCAAAGCAAAAAGCCCGGCAACTCACTGAGTTACCGGGCTTTGCTGTACACGAGGTACCTACCGTATTTGGTAGGCGCGA
>JAYSCT010000053.1:0-30711 GCA_041914785.1 Roseateles sp. | reverse complement strand
AGTGCGAGGCCGAGGGCTTCCGCCGCATCACCTACTTCCTGGACCGCCCGGACGTGATGGCCGTCTACACGGTCACGCTGCGCGCCGACGCGACGAAGTACCCGGTGCTGCTGTCCAACGGCAACCTGACGGGCAGCGGCACGCTGGAGAACGGCCGCCACTTCGCCGTCTGGCACGACCCCTTCCCCAAGCCCAGCTACCTGTTCGCCGTCGTCGCCGGCGACCTCGTCGCGCGCGAGCAGCGCGTGCGCACCCGCGCCGGCAAGGATCACCTGCTGCAGGTGTTCGTGCGCCGCGGCGACCTGGAGAAGACCGAGCACGCGATGAACTCGCTGATCGCCTCCATGGTCTGGGACGAGGCCCGCTTCGGCCTGCCGCTGGACCTGGAGCGCTTCATGGTGGTCGGCGTGTCCGACTTCAACATGGGCGCGATGGAGAACAAGGGCCTGAACATCTTCAACACGGCCGCCCTGCTCGCCTCGCCCGCCACCGCGACGGACGCCGACTTCGCGCGCATCGAGTCCATCGTCGCGCACGAGTACTTCCACAACTGGACCGGCAACCGCGTCACCTGCCGCGACTGGTTCCAGCTGTCGCTGAAGGAAGGCCTGACCGTCTTCCGCGACCAGGAATTCAGCATGGACATGGCCGCCGCGCCGAGCGCCCGCGCCGTCTGCCGCATCCAGGACGTGCGCCAGCTGCGCGCCGTGCAATTCCCCGAGGACTCCGGCGCCATGGCCCACCCGGTGCGCCCGGACTCCTACGTCGAGATCAACAACTTCTACACCCCGACCGTCTACGAGAAGGGCTCGGAAGTCGTCCGCATGTACCAGACGCTGGTCGGCCGCAAGGGCTTCGAGGCCGGCATGAAGCTGTACTTCGAGCGCCACGACGGCCAGGCCGTGACCTGCGACGACTTCGCCCAGGCCATCGCCGACGCCAACCCCGGTTCGCCGCTGGCCACGCGACTGGACGCGTTCAAGCGCTGGTATGCGCAGGCCGGCACGCCGCGCGTGACCGCCCACGGCGAGCACGACGCCGCGGCCCGCACCTACACGCTGCGTCTGACACAGCACACGCCGGCCACGCCGGGCCAGGCGGACAAGCAGCCGCAGGTCATCCCGGTCGTCATGGGCCTGCTGGACCGCCACGGCGCGGCGCTCGCACTGGACGCCGCCGGCGCCACCGAGACCGTGCTGGTGCTGGACCAGGCCGAACAGACGTTCACGTTCGAGAACATCGACACCGAGCCGGTGCCCTCGCTGCTGCGCGGCTTCTCCGCGCCGGTGGTGCTGGATGACGGCCTGAGCGACGCCGCGCTGCTGGTGCTGATGCGCCACGACAGCGACGCCTTCAACCGCTGGGAGGCCGGCCAGCGCCTGGCGCTGAACCGCATCCTCGCCGCGCTGCGCGCCGGCCAGCCGCTGGTGCTGAGCAACGCCTTCATCGAGGCGATGCGCGGCGTGCTGAACCACCCCGAGCTGGACGCCGCCTTCAAGGAACTGGCCCTGACGCTGCCGGGCGAGAGCTACATCGCCGAGCAGCTCGACGTGGTGGACCCGCAGGCCATCCACGCCGCCGTGATGGCCGCGCAGCGCCAGCTCGCCAGCGCGCTGCGCGACGACTGGGTCGCCGCCTTCGAGGCCAACCAGGTCAGCGGCGGCTACACGCCCGACCCGGTCTGCAGCGGCAGGCGCGCGCTGGCCAACCTGGCGCTGTCCATGCTGGTGCTGGACGCCCAGGCCACCGGCGACACGGTCTGGCCGGGCAAGGCCTACCAGCGCTTCAAGGACGCGTCCAACATGACGGACCGCCTCGGCGCGCTGGCCGCGCTGGTCAACGCTCACGCCGAGCTGGCCACGCCGGCGCTGGAACGCTTCCACGCGCTCTTCAAGGACGACGCGCTGGTCATCGACAAGTGGTTCGCGCTGCAGGTCCGCGCGCCGGAGAGCGAAGGTCGCGTGTTCGCCCGCGCCAAGGCGCTGACCAAGCACGCCGACTTCACGCTGAAGAACCCCAACCGCGCGCGCAGCCTGCTCGCCAGCCTGTGCATGTTCAACCCGGCCGCCTTCCACCGCGCCGACGCGGCGGGCTATGTGTTCTGGGCGGAGCAGGTGCTGGCCATCGACGCCATCAACCCGCAGCTGGCCAGCCGCGTCGCCCGCGCGATGGACCGCTGGGCCCAGCTGGCCGAGCCCTACCGCAGCGCCGCGCGCGAGGCCGTGGCCCGCGTGGCCGCCAAGCCCGACCTGTCCACCGACGTCCGCGAGATCGTCGAGCGCGCCCTCGCTTCCGGAAACTGAGCTTCCCCATGACTCGACAAACCAGCCTCACCCAATACCTCATCGAGCAACAGCGCGAGCACGGCCACATCCCGCAGGAGCTGCGGCTGCTGATCGAGGTGGTGGCGCGCGCCTGCAAGCGCATCGCCATCGCCGTCAACAAGGGCGCCCTGGGCGGCGTGCTGGGCAGCGCCGGCAGCGAGAACGTGCAGGGCGAAGTCCAGAAGAAGCTCGACATCATTGCCAACGAGGTGCTGATCGAGGCCAACGAATGGGGCGGCCACCTCGCGGCCATGGCCAGCGAGGAGATGGACAGCATCTACGTCGTGCCCAACCGCTACCCGCAGGGCGAATACCTGCTGCTGTTCGATCCCCTGGACGGTTCCAGCAACATCGACGTCAACGTCTCCATCGGCACCATCTTCAGCGTGCTGCGCAAAGTGGGGCATTCGCGCGGCGTGTCGGAAGAAGACTTCCTGCAGCCGGGCAAGCAGCAGGCCGCGGCCGGCTACTGCGTCTACGGCCCGCAGAGCATGCTGGTGCTGACCGTGGGCGACGGCGTCGCGATGTTCACGCTGGACCGCGAGACCGGCTCGTGGGTGCTGACGCAGGACCAGGTCAGGATCCCGGACGACACCAAGGAGTTCGCGATCAACATGTCCAACATGCGCCACTGGGCGCCGCCGGTGACGCGCTACATCGACGAATGCCTGGCCGGCGCCACCGGCCCCCGCGGCAAGGACTTCAACATGCGCTGGGTGGCCAGCATGGTGGCCGACGTGCACCGCATCCTGACCCGCGGCGGCGTGTTCCTGTACCCCTGGGACCAGCGCGAACCCGACAAGCCCGGCAAGCTGCGCCTGATGTACGAGGCCAACCCGATGGCCTTCCTCATCGAGCAGGCGGGCGGCGCGGCCGTCAACGGCACCGAGCGCATCATGGACCTCAACCCCACCAAGCTGCACGAGCGCGTGGCCGTGGCGCTGGGGTCGAAAAACGAGGTCGAACGCATCGCCGCCTACCATCGCGAGACAAGCTGAAATTTCCCGCTATAATGGCGGGCTTGACGCACTAGCGAAGCGCTTTTGAGTCATGGCCGGCATAGCTCAGTTGGTAGAGCAGCGCATTCGTAATGCGAAGGTCGGGGGTTCGACTCCTCTTGCCGGCACCAACACCCTGAAGGGCCCGATCGAAAGATCGGGCCCTTTGTCTTTGGGAGGCCTCCCGCAGGACCGTCCCGGATCGCAGCGACAGTCGGGCGCGGGGCGCGCCGACACAATGGCGCGCATGCCACTGCTCGACCGCCTGCTGGACCGCCTTCTCGGCCGCCCCACCCTCGAACGCCTCATCCGCGACGCCACCCGCTGGCTCACGGGCCATGGCTGCACCGACATCCAGCCCGCGCCCGAGCGCATGGAGATAAAGGTCCGCCGCGATGGCGGCCTGCACACGCTGTCGCTCAGCAACCTGTACCGCGAGTACGCGCAGGCGCCACGCCGCCAACGGGCGGCGCTGCTGGACCGGTTCCTGTCCAGCGTGATCGTGTCGCACGCGCTGCCCACGAACTACGAGCAGGCACGGCCGCAGTTGATGCCGGTGGTGCGCGCCAGCGGCGGCATGGGCATCGCGCGCCAGACGGCAATGCTGTCCGACGCGCCGCCCGGCTCGCAGGCGGCCTGCCGGCCACTGGCGGCGGATGTCGTCATTGCGCTGGTCATCGACCAGCCGCATGCCATGGCCTATGTGCAGGAGCGCACGCTGCAGGAGTGGGGCGTCAGCTGGGAGCAGGCGCTGCAGGACGCACTGGACAACCTGCGCAGCCTGCCGGAGCACGGCGGATGGCGCGAGGTGTCGCCCGGCGTGTGGAGCGGCGAATGGGGCGACAGCTACGAGAGTTCGCGGCTGCTGCTGCCCGACCTGGTGTACCGGCTCGGCATCCGGGACCCGGTCGCGATGGTGCCGTTCCGCAACGCGCTGCTGGTGGCCTCCGCCAGCCACGAGGCGGCCGTGCGGCAGCTGGTGCAGGCCGCCCACGACGCGCTGGAGCGGCAAGGCCGCTGGGTGTCGTTCGAGCTGTTGCGGCTGAACGGCACGCTGTGGACGCCCTTCGAGCCCGCCGGCGACGCGGCCGCGCTGCAGGCGCTGATGCGGGTGCGCAGCCGCGCCGAGGACTACGAAGGCCAGCGCCAGGTGCTGCAGGACCAGCACGAGGCGCAGAACGTGGACATCTTCGTCGCCAGCTGCACGCTGATGCGCAAGGGCGACGGCCCGCTGACCAGTTACTCGGTGTGGAGCGAGGACGTCGACACGCTGCTGCCGCAATCCGACAGCGTCGTCCTGCTGTACCGCGACGGCGAGGACAACTGGCACACGCGGCTGGCCTGGGGCACCGTCCAGGCCCAGTTCGGCCACCTGATGGAACGCACCGACCACGAGCCGCCACGCTGGCGCGTGCGGCGCTTCCCCGACCGCGCGGCGCTGCGCGCGCTGGCAGCGACGGCGGCGCTGGACTGACGCTTCTTTAGTCATCCTGAAGCCGGCACGGGCACAGTGCGGGCCGTTGCGGCTGACCTGTGCGTCCATGGCTTTGCTCTCACCCGCCGGCGGGGTACCGGCATGAAGATCCTGCTCGTCGAGGATGACCTGGACCTGGGCAACGGCGTGCGCCTGGCGCTGGCCGGCCAGCAGCTGGACGTCGTCTGGGTGCGCCGCCTGGCGGACGCGCACGACGTGCTGGCGCAGGGCCGCTGCGACCTGGTGCTGCTGGACCTGAACCTGCCCGACGGCGATGGCCTGTCGCTGCTGCAGGCGCTGCGCCGCGAGCGCCAGACGCTGCCGGTGCTGATCCTGACCGCGCGCGACGCGCTGGAGGACCGGCTGCGCGGGCTGGACGGCGGCGCCGACGACTACCTCGTCAAGCCCTTCGAGCTGGCCGAGCTGCTGTCGCGCGTGCGGGCGCTGGCGCGGCGCAGCTACGGCTTCGACGGCGACACCCTCAGCGTGCGCGGCCTCAGCCTGCACGAGCCGACGCGGCGCGCCAGCGTGCAGGGGCGCGCCGTGGAGCTGTCACGCACCGAGTACGAGCTGCTGGCCACGCTGCTCAAGCGCGCCGGCCGCATCGTCACGCGCCATGTGCTGGAGGAGCAGGTGCTGCCGGGCCCCGTCGCCGCGGACAGCAACGTGCTGGACGTGCACATGTCCAACCTGCGCCGCAAGATCGGCGACGGCTTCGTGCGCAACGTGCGCGGCGTGGGCTACATCATCGACATGCCCGACCGCGGTCGGCCCGGCGCGTGATGCGCGGGCTGCTGCGCCCCTCGCTGCTCGGGCGGCTGCTGCTGGCCCAGCTGCTGATGCTGGTGCTGATGTGGTGCGCGATGCTGGTGTACTTCATTCACCAGTCGCTGCACGACCCGTCCGAGCTGGCGCTGGACCCGCGCTACGAGATGATCCTCGCGGCCGCAGACCAGCTCGCCGACCGGCCCGATGCACAGGCCGCCGTGCTGGCGCGCATCGACCGCTTCCAGCGCATCACCGAGGGGCTGGAGAGCGAGCCCGACCTGCGGCTGAACCTGCTGGTGCGCGGCGCCGACGGGCGGCTGCTGTACGCGTCGCCGGGACTGCCGCAGGACATCGCCACACGCACGCCGGGCGACATCGAGAAGGTCAGCGCCGGCGGCAGGCTGTGGCGGGCGCGCACGCTGGCCTCGGCCGACACCGGCATCAGCGTCACGCTGGCCAAGCCGGGCGAGGCCATCAACGTGCTGATCCCGCTGGGCTCGCACGGCTTCCTGGTGCTGCCGCTGCTCATCAGCCTGCCCTTCCTGGCGCTGCCGGCCTGGCTGTCGCTGCGGCTGGCGCTGCGGCCGTGGCGGCGGCTGGCCGCCGAGATCGCCGCGCGCGGCCCGCAGGACCTGCAGCCGCTGGCGTTCCGGCCGCGCCACCGCGAGCTGCGCCCGCTGGTGGACAGCCTGGACGCGCTGCTGGCCCGCGTGCGCGAGAGCGCCCGGCGCGAGCGCGAGTTCATCGCCGACGCCGCGCACGAGCTGCGCACGCCGCTGGCGGCCATGCGCGTCAACGTCGAGGCGCTGCGCGCCTCGGCCACGCTGGCGGCGGAGCCCGCCCAGCGGCAGCTGCTGGACGGCACACTGCACAGCGGCGAGCGCGCCTCGCACGTCGTCGCGCAGTTGCTGGCGTTGATGCGGGCCGATGCGCCGCCCTCGCCCGCCGGCCTGCAGCGGCTGTCGTTGCGCTCGCTGGCGCAGGACCGGCTGGCAGCGTTCGCCGGCCTGGCCGCGCGGCGCGAGGCCGAACTGGCGCTGGACGCGCCGCAGGACGTCGCCGTGCTCGGCGAGGCACAGGGCCTGACGTCGCTGCTGGACAACCTCATCGACAACGCGCTCAAGTACGGGCCGCGGGGCGGCAGCGTGACGCTGCGGCTGCTGGCCCATCCCGATGGCGGCGCGCTGCTGGAGGTTCAGGACGAGGGCCCCGGCATCGCACCGGCGCTGCGCACGCGCGTGTTCGACCGCTTCTTCCGCGCCGACGCGCTGGCGCAGAGCGGCAGCGGCCTGGGCCTGTCCATCGTGAAGGCCGTCGCCGAACGCCACGGCGCCACGCTGCAATTGGCCGCAGGCCCCGACGGGCGGGGCCTGTGCGTGCGCGTGCGCTTCCCGGCCTGAGCCGTCAGCCCGCGCTGCCGGGCTCCGACAGGAAGATCTCCACGCGGCGGTTCGCCGCGCGGCCGGCCTCGGTGTCGTTGCTGGCCACCGGCTCATGCGAACCGCGCCCCGCCACCGACACGCGCGACGACGAGACGCCACGCGCGCCCAGGTAGTCGCGCACGGCCAGCGCGCGTTCGCGCGACAGCGGGTCGTTGATCTGGTCGCTGCCGGTGCTGTCGGTGTGGCCGACGATGGTCACGCGCACGTTGGGGTCCAGGTTGCGGCCGATCTCGTCCAGCACCGGGCGCATCTGCGGCTTGATGTCGGCACGGCCGGTGTCGAACGACACGTCGCTGGGCACGTTGAGCTTGAGGCGGTTGTCGTCCGTGCGCGCCACCTCCACGCCGGTGCCCTGGCTGGCGCGCGCCAGCGCCTCGCGCTTGTCTTCCATGCGCTTGGACCACAGGTTGCCCGCCACCGCGCCCACCACGCCGCCGATGGCTGCGCTGCGGCCCGCGCTGCCGCCGGTGGCGGTGCCGATGACGGCGCCGGCCACGGCGCCGATACCGGCGCCCTGGGCGGTGCCGCGTTCACGTTCGCTCATGGACGAGCAGCCCGCAGCGAGCAGCGAGGCCGCGGCCAGCAAGGCGACGCCGGCGCGGCGTGGGGTCAGAAGGGGGGGGTGGTTCATGAAACTCTCTCCTCGGTTCAAAGAAAAAGCCGCCGGCGCTCCCGGCTCCGGCGGCCCTGGCGGCGCGGCCGTCAGATCTTGCGCGTGGTGGCGTGCGTGTCCTTGAAGGCTTCCTTCGCATCGCCGACGGCCTTCTGCGCCTTGCCTTCGGCCTGCTTCACGGCGCCCTTGACCTGCTGCTCCGTGCTGCCGATGGCCTCACCCACCTTGCGTTGCGCCTTGCCGGCGATGTCCTTGACGGTGCCCTTGATCTGGTCGGTGTTCATGCGCTACTCCTTTGGTTGCGTTGGCCCTTGGACGGGATGCCTAACGGGCTGACTCCAGCGTAGGGCGCGGGCGCCGGCGGCGGGGCCGGCAGACGCCCCGTCTGCCGGTGGGCGCCGTCCTACGGCGGCGGCGCCGGGCCGCCGTCCTACGCCCGGCCGGCGCGGCGTCCGCCGGCATGCCGCCGCGCCGCCACGCATGCTCTGGCCATCACCACCACTTGAAGGAGATCACCATGGGCAAGTACTTCCTCGCATGGCTGCTGGGCGTTCCGGGCATCGTGCTGCTGCTGGTCTACCTGTTCTTCCACTGACCCGCCCGCCCCTCACCCGACGCCGTGCCCGCGTCGCGGCCCAGCGGCCGCGGCGCACCGGGCACGGCGCTTGCCATCGTGCTGCCATGATCACAACGCCCCTGCGCTTCACCGCGATCGCCTGCGCGGTCGCCCTCACCGCCTGCAGCGAAAGCTCGCGCCTGCCCAGCAATGCCGACGTCGGGCCGCGGCCCACGCTGGTGGAGCCGGTGCGGACGGCGCTGCCCACCGTGCAGGTCGCCACCGTGCAGCGCTGGCAGGACGGTCAGCAGCCCACGCCCGCCGCGGGGCTGCAGGTGCAGGCCTTCGCGGCCGGCCTGGATCACCCGCGCTGGCTGCACGTGCTGCCCAACGGCGACGTGCTGGTGGCCGAGACCAACGCGCCGCCGCGGCCCGAGGACGGCCAGGGCATCAAGGCGTGGGTGCAGAAGCAGTTCATGAAGCGCGCCGGGGCCGGCGTTCCCAGCGCCAACCGCATCACGCTGCTGCGCGACACCGACGGCGACGGCCGAGCCGACGTGCGCGAGGTGTTCGTGCAGGGGCTGAACTCGCCGTTCGGCATGGCGCTGGTGGGCAGCCGCTTCTTCGTCGCCAACACCGACGCGGTCGTGGAGTTCGCCTACGCCGACGGGCAGACCCGGCTGGCCGGCCCCGGCCAAGTGCTCACCACGCTGCCGGCAGGCCCGCGCAACCACCACTGGACCAAGAGCCTCATCGCCAGCCCCGACGGCCGCCGCCTGTACGCCACCGTGGGCTCCAACAGCAACGTCGCCGAGAACGGCATCGACGCCGAGGAAGGCCGCGCGGCAATCTGGGAGATCTCGCTGTCCAACGGCGACAAGCGCCAGTTGGCCAGCGGGCTGCGCAACCCCAACGGCATGGCCTGGATGCCGGCGCCGGGCGCCAGCCAGCCCGGCGTGCTGTGGACCGTCGCCAACGAGCGCGACGAGCTGGGCAGCGACCTGGTGCCCGACTACCTGACCTCCGTGCACGACGGCGCCTTCTACGGCTGGCCCTACAGCTGGTACGGCGACCACGTGGACCCGCGCGTGAAGCCCCAGCGCCCCGACCTGGTGGCCCGCGCCATCCCGCCCGACTACGCACTCGGCGCCCACGTCGCCGCGCTGGGCCTGGCCGCCGCCGGCACCAGCCCGGTGGCCGCGGCGCTGCCGGGTGCCGCGCCCGGTGGCGTCTTCATCGGCCTGCACGGGTCCTGGAACCGCAAGCCGCCGTCCGGCTACAAGGTGGTCTACGTGGGCTTCAACGACGGCCGCCCGCAAGGGCTGCCGGTGGGTGTGCTGACGGGCTTCCTCGGCCCCGACGGCGAGGCCCGCGGCCGCCCGGTGGGCGTGGCCACCGACCCGCGCGGCGGGCTGCTGGTGGCCGACGACGTGGGCAACACCATCTGGCGCGTGACGGCGGCCGCCCGCCCGGTCGCCGCGCGCTGAGCGCCCGGCCGCGCGGCGGCGTCAGGCCACGCGCCGGCGCCGCTCCACCGCCTCGATCTTCAGCATCTGGCGGTACTTGGTGACCGTGCGCCGCGCCACGGTCAGCCCCTGCAGCGCCAGCTGACGCGCGATCTCGGCATCGGACAGCGGCGCGTCGGGGCTTTCGGCGTCGATGATGTCTTTGACCAGCCCGCGGATCGCCGTGCCGGAACAGGCGCTGCCATTGGCGCTGACCATGGCGCGGCTGAAGAAGTACTTCAGCTCCAGCACGCCCACGGGCGTCGCCATGTACTTGTTGTTCGCCACGCGCGAGACGGTGCTCTCGTGGACGCCCACCTCCTCCGCGATTTCCTTGAGGCCCAGCGGCTTCATCGCCATCGCGCCATAGTCCAGGAAGGCCTGCTGCCGCTTCACGATGGCCTGGGCCACGTCCAGGATGGTGGACAAGCGCTGCTCCACGTTGCGCAGCGTCCAGCGCGCCTCCTGCAGGTGGGCGCCCAGCTCGGCGTTGGCCGCCGCGCGGTGCCGCTGGAAGAGGTTGACGTAAACCTGGTTGAGCCGCAGGCGGGGCACGATGGCGGGGTTGAGCTGCACCGTCCACTCGCCGCGCACCTTCTTCACGAGCACGTCGGGCACGACGTACGGCGCGTGCGACGAGCCGAGACGCCAGCCCGGGCGCGGGTCCAGCCGGCGGATGCGGTCGCACACCGCCTCCACGCGCGCCGGCGACTCGTTCAGATGACGCGCCAGCGCGGCCGTGTCGCGCGCCGCCAGCGCGGGCAGGTGGTCGCGGATGATGGCCTGTGCCAGCGCGCGGGTGTCGTCGCACGTGATGGCGGGCAGCTGCAGCAGCAGGCACTCGCCGACGTCGCGTGCGCCGACGCCGGCGGGCTCCAGCGCCTGCACACGCTTCAGCGCGATCTGCAACTCCTGCAGGTCCGGCGCCGGGTCCAGCCCCGTCACGCCGATCAGGTCCTGCAGCGGCATGCGCAGATAGCCGTCGTCGTCCAGCGACTCCACCACGGCGCGCGCCAGCAGCAGGTCGCGCGCGGGCAGCGGCAGCACGTTGAGCTGGGTGTGCAGGTGAGCATTCAGCGGGGTCTCGACGGCCATCAGGTCCAGCGCGCCCAGCTCGCTGTCCTCCGCCCGGCGCAGGCCGCTGCCGCTGTCGGCGGTCCACAGGTCCCGGTCGCTGCCGTCCAGGCTGCCCGCCCCGTCGGTCGCGCCGGGCGCCAGCTCCACATCGGCCGGGGCCATCGGCGTGTCGTGCTGGGCGCCGGGCTCGTCGAGCGGGGCCGGCACCGTCTCGCCGTCCAGCACCGACATGGTCGGCTGCTGGCCTTCCAGCACGTCGCCGCCATCGCCCTCCTCTGCTTCCAGGAACGGGTTCCTGCCCAGCGCGTCGCGCAGCGTCGCGGCGAAATCCAGCGACGACATCTGCAGCAGCCGCACCGCATGCTGCAGCCGGGGTGACAGGGTCAGCGTCTGTCGATGGTCGACCCGGAGGTCCAGAGATCCCACGTGCGAACTCCTCGTTACGTTGCCACCGCAAGGCGGCGAATGCTTTCTGCAACGCAACCTCCATGCCGCCCCTCCGCACGCGGGCAACTCGTTGTCACGCGAAGGAAAAACCTGCGCCGCCGGTGACTCGCGCCGGCGAGTCCGGCAGGAATTGCCGATCGCCCGCACGCGGACCGGGCGCGGTTCGGTAAACCCTGCCGATCACGGCGCGCACCGCGGGGTGGCGCTTGCGTCCGGCCACGACCGCGGGCACGCCGCTTGCCATGAGCCATGGGCATCCCCCTCACCCTCCAGGAGATCCCATGAAGCACGTCCTCATCGCCGCCACCGTCGCCCTCGGCGCCCTCGCCACCACCGGCTGCGCCGTGACCAGCGGCCAGAGCACCGTCGGCCAGTACGTCGACGACGCCACCGTCGCCACGCGCGTGAAGACGCGCTTCGCCGAAGACCCGCAGGTCAGCGCCATGCGCATCCAGGTCGAGGCGCTCAAGGGCACCGTCCAGCTGGCGGGCTTCGCGACGTCGCAGGCCGAGAAGGACCGCGCCGGCCAGATCGCGCGCGCCGTGCCGGACGTCAAGGAAGTCCGCAACAACATCATCGTCAAGCCCTGACGCCGCCGCCGGCAGCCGCCCTCCCCAGGACCGCCCACCCGCGATGGACCCGTCACCGCCGCCCGCACCCCCGCCGCATCGCCCGAGCTGGGCCTTGCGCGGCCTGTTCGTGCTGGCCCTGATCTTCACCGTGCGCGAGGCCCGGCCGCTGCTGGCGCCGGTGCTGATCGCCGTGCTGCTGACGCTGGCGCTGGCACCCGCCGTGCGCTGGCTGCGGCACCGCGGCGTGCCCGAGATGCTCGGTGCGCTGCTGCTGGTCGTCGCGCTGCTGGGCAGCACGGTGCCGCTGGCGATGACGCTGGCCCGGCCCGCGGCCGACTGGTGGGAGGCGGCACCCACGACGGTGTCGCAGCTGCTGCAGGAGCTGGACAAGCTGCGCGACGCCATCCCGGGCCTGCATCCGGTCGCGCCGCGCAGCGGCCGCACCGCACTGCCGGCCGCGCCGGACCCGCTGAAGGAGCGCCTGGCCAGCGAGGGCGTCGCGCTGACGGGCCTGATGCTGACGCGCGGGCTGGCGGTGCTGGTGTCGTTCTCGGCCACCATCATCCTGCTGTACTTCCTGCTCGCGTCGCAGCACTGGGTGCTGCGACGCGTCGTCGAGGCCGTGCCGCGACGGCGTGCGCGCGCGCTGCTGCTGGGCGGCCTGCGGGCGGCGCAGCGCGACATCGGCAGCTGGCTGGTCGTCGTGGGCCTGGTCAACACCACCGTCGGGCTCATCATGGGCGCCGTGCTGTGGGCGCTGGGCCTGCCCAACCCGACGCTGTGGGCGGTCGTCACCGCGGTGTTCTGCTTCGTGCCCTACATCGGCCCGATGGCGCTGTCGGCGCTGCTGCTGCTGGCCGGCATCAGCACCTTCGACACCGCCTCCCAGATCCTGTCGCCGGTGCTGGCGTTCGCGCTCATCCACGGCGTGGAAAGCAACGTCGTCACGCCGCTCATCGTCGGCCGCCGGCTGGCGCTCAGCCCGGTGGCGGTGTTCGTGTCGGTGATGTTCTGGGGCTGGCTGTGGGGCATCGCCGGCGCGTTGATCGCGGTGCCGCTGCTGATCACGCTGCGCAGCGTGTGTCGCCGCGTGCACGGCCTGCGCCTGCTGCGCCGCTTCCTGGAAGGCGAGCAGCAGGACGGCCCGCCCTCGCTGCGCTCGCTGATGCAACGCTCCGGGGTGGCCCGCCGCCGCTACGGCTGATGACCGGCATGCCGATTGCCCGGACAGGCGTGCCGCCATCTCTTCTTGTGGATACGCTCGCGCCTCCCCCGTTGAGCCTGCCAGCGCCTGGCAGACCAGGCCTGCGCCTCGCCATGCCCGTCACCATCCGTTCACGACTGCTTCTTCTTCTGTTGGCCGTGCTACTGCCCTGCCTGATGGGCGTGGCCTGGCTGATCGGCAACACCTACGAGGCCGAGCGCGAGGCCCACGAGCGCAACCTGCGCGACACGACACGGGCGCTGTCGCTGCTGGTGGATGGCGAGCTGTCACGGCGCGCCACCATTGCGCAGGTGCTGGCGCAATCCCCCGAGCTGGATGCGTCCACGCCGCCCGACGCCGAACGGCGGCTCGCATTCGAGCAGCAGGCCCGCCGCGCGATGCAGGGGCTGGACGGCTGGGTGGAGCTGCGCGCGCCCGGCCGCGTGCTGCTGAGCACGCGTCTGGCGCGCGGCACCGGCGAAGGCGCCGGGCCGGCCGAGCTCAGCAGCAACGCGCACATGGAGTCGCTGGCGGAATCGTCCGACCCCATGCCCGAGCTCTACGCCGCCTGGGTGCAGCCCGTGTGGCGCGACGGCCGGCTGCTCTACAACCTCATCGTGACGGTGCGCCCGTCGGAGCTGCAGCGCGTGGTGCAGACCCAGGCGGGTTCAGGCTGGATCGGCACCGTGATGGACCAGCGGGGCCGCGTCGTCGCGCGCCAGCCCGGCGGCGCGGCCTATGCCGGCCGCCTGGCGAGCAATGACATGCTGGCGCGCATGGCCCAGGCGCGGGAGGGCGGCTTCACGTCGGTGTCCCTGGACGGCATCCCCACCATTGGGTACTACAGCACGTCCCCCCTGGGCTGGACCTTCCTCAGCGCCGTGCCGAAGCAGGCCCTCACGGCGCGCATGCCGAGCGAGGTGCAACGCGTGCTGATCGGCGCGCTGGTGCTGGGCGCGCTGTCGGTGGGCGGCGCCTTGTGGGTGGCGCGGCGCATCGAGACGCCGCTGCGCTCGCTGAAGCTGGCGGCCCAGGCGCTGCAGGCTGGCGAACCGGTGCCCGGCAGCGCCACCGGCATGGTGGAGTGCGACGAGGTCGCCGAGGCGCTGGCCACCGCCGGCCGCGCCATGGCGGGCGCCCGCAGCGAACTGGAGCGCAGCGTGACGCAGGCGGTGGAGCGCACGCGGCTGGTGGAGCAGCGCGGTGCGCAGAGCCAGCGTGTCGAGGCGCTTGGGCGGCTGACCGGCGGTGTCGCGCACGAGTTCAACAACCTGCTGGGCATCATCAGCAACAGCATGCACCTGATGCTGCGCCACCCGGCCAGCGCCGACCTGCAGGGGCCGCTGGCCGCCACGCAGCGCGCGGTGGACAAGGGCAGCCAGCTGACCCAGCACCTGCTGCGCTTTGCCGGCCGGCGCCATGGCGTACGCGTGCAGCAGCTCTCGCTGACGCGCTACCTGCCCGAGCTGCAGGAGCTGCTGCGCAGCGTGCTGAGCCGGCGCATCGAGGTGCATGTGCAGGTGGACGCCGACGTCGCGCCGGTGTGCGTGGACGCCAGCGAGCTGGAGCTGGCGTTGGTGAACCTCGCGCTGAATGCGCTGGACGCGATGCCCTCCGGTGGCGAGCTGCGGCTGCGCGCGGCCAACGCGACGCCCGAAGACAAGGAAGGGCTGGACCTGCCGGCGGGCGACTACGTGCTGCTGACGGTGGGCGACGATGGCGTGGGCATGGAGCCCGAGCTGGCCGAGCACGCGTTCGAGCCCTTCTTCACGACCAAGCCGGTGGGCCAGGGCAGCGGCCTGGGGCTGAGCCAGGTGTACGGCTTCGCGACGCAGGCAGGCGGCACAGCGCGGCTGGCCAGCACGCCGGGCCTGGGCACCACCGTGTCGCTGCTGCTGCCGGTGGCGCGCCCAACCGACGCCGCGGCGCCGCAGACCTCGCCCGCGGCGGTGGCCGCGCCGGGCCTGGTGGGCGCCAATGTGCTGCTGGTGGAGGATGACGAGGCGCTGGGCGACGTGACGGCCGCGCTGCTGGCCGCTGACGGAGCACGCGTCATGCGGGCGAGGAATGCCGACGCCGCGCTGCGGCTGCTGGACGCCGCCGCCGCCATCGACGTGGTGCTCAGCGACATCGTCATGCCCGGCACGCTGGACGGCGTGGGCCTGGCGCGGCGGCTGCGCGAGCGCAACCCCGGCCTCCCCGTGGTGCTGATCAGCGGCTTCAGCAACACGCGCCTGACCGACGGCGAGTTCACGGTGCTGCGCAAGCCCTGCGCCCCCACCGAGCTGCTCGCCGCCCTGCACGGCGCGATGGCTGCGGCCCGCGCCCGCCGCTGAGGGCGCGCAGGCACGCCGCCTGCCACAGCGAGGGGGTGCCGCCGCGGCAAGTCGCCGCGCGGCGCCATCACCCACCTCGAAAGGACTTTTCCATGAGCAATGACGACATCATCGACACGCTGAACGACCTGATCGAGACCAGCAAGGACGGCGAGTACGGCTTCCGCACGTCGGCCGAATACCTGCGCGACCCCAGCCTCGTGCAGAGCTTCAACACCCGCGCCGAGGAATGCCGGCAGGCGGCCGCCGAGCTGCAGCAACTGGTGGTGCGCCTGGGCGGCAAGGCGGAAGACGGCGGCACCGCGGCCGGCGCGCTGCACCGCGGCTGGGTGGCCGTGAAGGGCACGCTGGCGGGCTACACCGACAAGGCCATCCTCGAGGAGACCGAGCGCGGCGAGGACAGCGCGCTGGCCGCCTACCGCAAGGCGCTGGACGAAGACCTGCCCAGCGACGTCCGCCTGGTCGTCGAGCGCCAGTACGAAGGCGTGAAGCGCAACCACCTGCAGGTGCGCTCGCTGCGCGACGCCGCCCGCGCCGCGGCCTGACGGCCTGAGCCACCGGCACGCCCCGCCAGGGGTGTGCCGGCAGCGCGGCGGCCGGGCGGCTCAGCTGCCGGCCGCCGCACGCGGGGCCACGGCCTCGCTCTCCTTGCCGGTCGGCGTCTGCGCATCCAGGCCCCGGTCCGGCGATTCGGCCACCTGCGGCTCGCCGGTGTTGCGCGGGATGAGCTCCTCGATGATGAAGTGGCCGTAGTGCTGCGCGCGTTCGGCGCCCTGCGCCTGCGCGGCACGCGCCACCTCGGCCGCCTGCTCGTCGTCGGCCACGCGCACCACCAGCCAGTGATAACCATGCTCGGCGAGCACGCGGTGCGACAGGATCAGGTTCATCTCCTGCCCCAGCGACGCGAGCGGGCTGGCGCCGGCGATGTCGGCGTCGATCTGCCTGAGCATCTCGCGGTCCGTGTAGCGGCGCACCGCATCGGCGGGCAGGCCCAGGCCGGCCAGCGCGGCGGCGGCACGGTCGGCGGCGGCGGCATCGGGCAGGGACACGACCACATGCCCGACGGGCTTGTAGACGCCGAAGCTGCGGGGTTCTTCTTGCTGAGTCATGGCAACTCCCTTCATGGGCAGTGGGGTGCCCGCCGCGCGGCAAGCGACATGCCGGGCAGCCGCGGGCACGGAGATTGCCAACGCAGTTCGACTACCAGGAAACCCCATGCCCTCCTCTGCCCGCCGCACCGTGCTGTACGTGGAAGACCATCCGGTCAACGCGCTGTTGATGGCCGCGATCTTCGAGCGCCGGCCGCAGCTGGACCTCGTCATCGCCGACTGCGGCGCGCAGGCGCTCAAACGCGCCGCCGGCCTGAATCCGGCGCTGCTGCTGCTGGACCTGGGCCTGCCGGACTGCCACGGCAGCGAGCTGCTGGGCCAGCTGCGCGCGCTGCCGGGACTGTCCGCGGCCCCCGCCATCGCCGTCACGGCCGACGTCACCTTCGACATCGCCGGCACCGGCTTCGCGGAGATGTGGTGCAAGCCACTGCACCTGCCCCAGGTGCTGGCGCGGCTGGATGCGGTGGCCGGTGCGCCCCACCCGGGTGGCGTGCCCGCCGCGCGCTGGCGGCCGCAGCCGCCCTCGCCGCTGGCGTCGCTCGCGCGGCTGTGAGCCGCTGCCGCGGGCTTACGCCGGCAGGGCCGGCGGCGGCGCCGCGTGGATGACACGGTGCACCAGGTGCAGCTTGCGCACCACCGGCAGCGACAGTACGAAGGGATAGAAGTCCGCCACGCCCATGCTGCGGGACAGCTCGTTGAGCACGCCCGTCAGTTCCATCCAGCTGTTGATGAGCTGCAGGAACGCCGGCGCGTCGGCATCGCCCGTGTCGGCCAGCAGGTCGGGTGAGAAGCGCTCGTAGCTCAGCTCCACGCGCTCGCCGTCCAGGCCGAAGCTGCGCGCCGTGTCCAGCGTGTCCACCAGGTGCAGGTAGTGCGCCCAGGTCTCGGCCCAGTCCTCCCAGGGGTGGGAGCTGGCGTAGGCGCTGACGAAGTGCTGGCCCCAGTCCGCCGGCGGCCCGCCGGCATAGTGGCGCTGCAGCGCGGCGCCGTAGTCCTGGCGATCGTCGCCGAACAGCGCGCGCACGGGCGCCAGCCAGCCGGTGGGCTCCACCAGCCGTTGCCAGTAATAGTGACCGGTCTCGTGCCTCAGATGACCGAGCAGCGTGCGGTAGGGCTCGCCCAGCTCGCTGCGGCGGGCCTCGCGGCGCGCATCATCGGCCTCGGACGCGTCCAGCGTGATGACGCCGTCGGCATGCCCGGTGATGACGCCCGGGCCCTCGGCCGGCGGCATCAGCAGGTCGAACGCCAGCCCCGGCCCGCCGCCTGCGGGCTTGGGCTCCACGGGCAGCCCCAGCCGGATCAGCGACGACACCAGCCGGCGCTTGGCCTGCTCGATGCGGTTCCACCAGACATCGGCCTGCGGCTGGCTCAGGTCCGGCGCGATGCGCGTCAATCGGCAGCAGCGGCACAGCGTGAGGCCCGCGGCCACATCGGCCGCCCCCAGCAGCCAGTTGCAGGCGGCGGCGGTGTCGAGGTTGGCGCAGCGCGCATAGCGCGCCGCGCGCCGCACGGGCACGCCGGCCTCGCGCCAGGCGGGCAGGCCCGTGCGGGACGGTGCGTGCTCCAGCGCCAGCAGCGCGCCGCGCGCGACGTCGTAGCCCAGCGGCCGCTCGCAGGCCAGGCACTGGCTGTTCCGGAAGAAGACCGGCCGCCCGCAGACGCAGCTGAACGCACGCGGCGTGATGGGCGCGGGCAGGAGGTGCGGCACGGCGGCAGTGGGTGTCATCGGGGATCCGGCATTGTCAGGGGATGGGCCAGCACAAGCACGACCCGGGCCAGCATTCAGCCGGCCGGGAGGGCCGCAGCGCGCGACCGCAGCAGCGCCATCAGCCGGCACTCCGCATCGCTCAGCCCCTGGCGCGGCGCCGGCCGCGCCGCCCACGGCAGCCCGCGCAGCGCGGCGCGGGCCGCCTCGTCGCCCAACCCCTGCGCAGCGGCCAGAACGCGCGGGTGGATGTAGGCCTTGCGGCAAACCGCGGCGGTGTTGCCGAGGCGGCGCGCCACCGCGGCCACGACCTCCGTCATGCGGCAGGGCTGCGCCTGCAGCGCGCAGGCCTGCAGCGTCAGCTCCAGCGCGAGCACGCTGCCATGCCAGGTGCGGAAGTCTTTGGCCGTGACGCGCTCGCCGGCGGCCTGCGCCAGCCAGGCATTGACGTCGGACGAGTCCACCGGATGACTCACGCCGTCCTCGTCCACGTAGCGGAAGAGTTCCTGGCCCGGCAGCTCGCGGCAGCGCCGCACGATGCGCGCAACGCGCCGATCCGCCACGCGCACGTGGTGGCGCACGCCGCTCTTGCCGACGAAACTGAGCTCCAGCGCATCGCCCTTCACGCCGGCGTGGCGGTTGCGCAGCGTCGACAGGCCGTAGGAGCCGTTCTCCCGCGCATAGGCCACGTTGCCGATGCGCATCCAGGTCGTGTCCAGCAGCCGCACCAGCGTCGCGAGCACCCGCTCGCGGGTCGGCTCGTCCGGCCCGGACAGCGCCTGCTGGACCCGCCGGCGCAACGCCGGCAGCGCCCGGCCGAAGCGGCGCAGCGAGTCGAACTTCGTCTGGCCGCGGCCGGCCTGCCAGTCGGCGTGATAGCGGTACTGCTTGCGGCCGCGCGCGTCGCGGCCCGTGGCCTGCAGATGGCCGTCGGCCCGGGCGCTGATCCACACCTGCGTCCACGCCGGCGGAATGGCCAGCTTGCGCACGCGCGCCAGCGTGGCCTCGTCACGCACGCGGCGCCCGCGGGCGTCGAGCACGTCGAAGCCACCGTCCTTGCGGGGGCGGCGTGTGAGGCCGGGCTGCGTGTCACGCGTCCAGCTCAGGCCGGCCAGCGTGGGAAGGGAGGGAGCGGGGGCGCTGCACATGCCAGGCCCCTGGCAGGCGGCGTGCCGGCGGGGTCAGAGGGTGGGAGGGAATCCGGCGTGCCCGAAAGGGCGCCCCGCAGCGCTCCCATCGAGGCGCAAAGCACAGCCGTAGCTCGGGCTACGGCGAGCATTTGCAACGACGAGCGGGGCGCTTCGGGGCGTGAAGGCGGGCATGTTGGATTTCCTCTCACCCTCTCAGTCGTTCGGCCGCTCGGTGGCCGTGCCCTCGGCGGCGTATTCCTTGAGGCGGTTGTAGAGCGTCTTCAGGCTGATGCCCAGCGCCGCGGCCGTGCGCTCCTTGTGGTGGTTGAAATGACGCAGCGTGGCCAGCATCAGCATGCGTTCGGCCTCGGCCACGCTGGAGCCGATGGGCAGCGTGATGCTGGGCACCACCGGCGCGGGCGCCGCCACGGGCTCCACCGGCCCGCCCAGCGAGCCCCAGCCGGACAGCAGGCCGCCGCGGTCCGCACCGGGCAGCCAGGTCTCGTCGATGGTGTCGTCCACCGCCATCACGTAGGCGCGCTGCACGGCGTTGCGCAGCTCTCGCACGTTGCCGGGCCACGGGTACTCCACCAGCGCCGCCAGCGCCGCCGGCGTGAAGCGGCGCAGCGCGCCCTCCTGCTCGCTGATGGCGGCCAGGAAATGGTTGGCCAGCAGCGGGATGTCGGCAGCCCGCTCGCGCAGCGGCGGCAGCTCGATGGGGAAGATGTTCAGCCGGTACAGCAGGTCCTCGCGCAGCCGGCCGCTGGACACCGCCTGGTAGGGCGGCCGGTTGGTGGCCGCGATGATGCGCACGTCGGTCTCCTGGCTGGTGGTGGAGCCCACACGCATGAAGCGCCCGGTCTCCAGCACGCGCAGCAGCTTGACCTGCAGCTCCAGCGGCATCTCGGTGATCTCGTCCAGGAACAGCGTGCCGCCGCTGGCGCGCTCGAAGAAGCCCTGGTGCTGCCGCTCGGCGCCGGTGAAGCTGCCCTTCTCGTGGCCGAAGATCTCGCTCTCGATCAGGTTGGGGCTGATGGCCCCGCAGTTGACGGCCAGGAAGGGGCGCTTGCGGCGGCGGCTCAGGTCGTGCACGGTCTGCGCGACGACCTCCTTGCCGGTGCCGGACTCGCCGGTGATGAACACCGACACGCTGGTGCCGGCCACGCGCGAGATCTGCTGGTAGATGCGCTGCATCGGCGCGCTGCGCCCCCACAGGTGGCCGAAATGACCGGACTGCGCGAGGTTGGCCGTCAGGTCCTCCACCTCGGCCTGCAGCGCGGCGGGCTTCATGATGCGCGACAGCACCCCCTGCAGCTGCTTGAGGTTGATGGGCTTGATGAGGTAGTCGGCCGCGCCCAGGCGCAGCGCCTGGATGGACGTCTCCAGGTTGGCATGCCCTGTGCACAGCACGACCTCGGAGTTCGCGACGAGCTTGGGGTCGGCGAGCAGGTCCATGCCGTTGCCGTCGGGCAGCCGCAGGTCCAGCAGCACGATGTCGGGCTGCTGCAGCGCGATCTGGCGGCGCGCGTCGCGCAGCGTGTGGGCCACCGCGACGGTGAACTTCTCGCCGGCGATCAGGTCCCGCAACGAGGCGGCAGCATCGTGGTCGTCGTCCACCACCAGGGCGTGAGGCATCGTCGTCGGGTCCTTCAGCTGGGTAAACGGTTGGGCATTGGCGGCCATTGTCCCCAGATTCGTCGCTGCCATCGGCGTGCACGCGCCGCCGGCGCACCCATCCGGCTGTAGGACGATGCCGATTGAGGGGCGACACCGACCGCCGCGGCGCGGCTTCGGCAAGATTTGCACGCCGCGCGCAGGATTGACCGACGCGCCACCGTGCCGCCGGCGCCGCCGCCCGGGTGGCCACCGGGCGGCCCGGCGCCGGCACATGACTTGCTCCCTGGCGCAGTCACCATGCCGCCCGCCTGCCCTCCCCCGCCCGTTCGCCGCCCGCACCGCGCCGTCCTTGCCGGCCTCGCGGCTGCGCTGAGCCTGCTGGCCGCCACGGCCTGCGGCAGCCTGAACGAGCGCGACCCGCAGCTGCGGCCGCTGCCGCCGCGCCAGCTGGCGAGCAACGTGACGCTGGTGGACCGCAACGGCCCGGTGGATGCGACGGCGCAGGCGCGCGATCTGGCGCGCGTGAAGGCGGAGGGCAGCGCCCGGCTGTTCGAGCATCACCTGGGCGTGCTGGCCGCCGGCGGCGAGGCGCAGCTGCTGCGCGGCAACACCGCCAAGCTGCTGGTGGACGGCCCCGCCACGTTCGCGGCGATGAAGGCGGCCATTGCCGGCGCGCGACAGCGCATCCTCGTGGAGTTCTACATCGTCGAGGACGAGGGCGTGGCCGCCGAGGTGGCGGACCTGCTGCGCGAGAAGGCGGCCGCCGGCGTCAGCGTGGCGCTGATGTACGACAGCATCGGCTCCATGGGCACCGAAGGCGCGTTCTTCGACCGGCTGCGCGAAGGCGGCGTCGCGGTGTGTGCCTTCAACCCCGTCAACCCGCTGGAGCGGCCCGGCCACTGGGGCCTGCTGCAGCGCAACCACCGCAAGATGCTGGCCGTGGACGGCGACGCGGCGTTCACCGGCGGCATCAACCTCAGCAACGTCTACGCCGAGGGGTCGTTCGGCAGCCGCCGGCGCGCCAAGCCGCCGCAGGACCCCGACCGGCAGGGCTGGCGCGACACGCAGGTCGAGCTGCACGGCCCCGTGGTGGCCGCGCTGTCCGACGTGTTCCGGGCCTCCTGGCTGCGCCAGGGCTGCGGCGGCGACCTGCCGGCCACGCCGCCGCCGCGCGTCGCCACACCGGGCCAGCGCGTCATCAAGCTGGTGGCGGGCGACCCCGACCACGGCGTCAATCCGACCTACAAGGCGCTGCTCAACAGCATCGACGCCGCGCAGCGCAGCGTGCAGCTGACGATGGCCTACTTCGCGCCCGGCACCGAGCTGATCGAGGCGCTGTGCGACGCGGCCCGGCGCGGCGTGGCGGTGTCGCTGGTGCTGCCCGGCCGCAGCGACGTGAAGCTGGTGCTGCACGCCGCCCGCTCCCGCTACGCGCAGCTGCTCGCCGCGGGCGTGCAGATCCATGAAATGTCGCATGCGGTCATGCATGCCAAGACGGCCGTCGTCGACGGCGTGTTCTCCAGCGTCGGCTCCAGCAACCTGGACTGGCGCAGCATCGTCGGCAACAACGAGATGGACGTCATCGTGCTGGGCGACGACTTCGGCGAGCAGATGCAGGCGCTGTTTGCGCGCGACGTGGCGACCTCCCAGCGCATCGACGCCGCCCAGTGGGCACAACGCGGCCTGGGCCAGCGGTTGCTGGAAGGCGTCGCACGCATCGTCGAACCGCTGCTGTGAGCCGCGGCGGGGCGGCATGCCGATTGCCACCCTGTGCAGGTCACCTCTGCTTGTCGATCAAGGAGTCATGCCATGGCATTCGAAGGCCACGTCCCCGAAACGCAGACCGCCGCGCTACCGCCGCACCGCGAACTGCCGCGCCGGGCCGAAGACCATTCCACCGACGGCGAACTGCGCGCCGCCGAACCGCTGCAGCGCCCCCGCCGCCCGGGTGGCAGCTCGATGGGCCGGCTGATGCACCGCAGCCGCACCCGCACCGCGGGCATCCGGTTCGAGTGGGCCATGCGCACCTGCGGCCCGGTGCTGCGCGTCGTCGCGACATGGACCGACCGGCTGGGTCACCCGCACCACACCTCGTACTCGGTGCAGTGCAACGGGCTCGAAGGGGCGCTGGACCGCGCCATCGCGTCCCGCATCTCCTGTGGCGCGCCGATGCCGGACCGCGAGGACTTGCTGCAACGGCTGCAGCAAGAATTCGCGACGGCCCCGGCGACGCTGGCCGCCGGGGGTGCGCTGGCGGGCATCCCGCGCGCCGGCGCGCATGCGGCTATCCGGCGCGAGCCGGCCGCCGCCGAAGCCCGGCCGGCCTGTGCCTGATGCCTGATACTGGGCCGGCTGGCGCCCGGACCGGGCGCCGGGCCGGCCTCACAGCCAGTAGATGATGCGTTGCAACCAGCGGGGCAGCGGGCGGCTGGGCGTGTAGGTCTGGCGGTAGTGGCTGAGCATGGTGGGCCTTTCTTGAGTACTGTTAATTTACACAGTATTCGCAATCAAAGGCAAGTGTCTTCCCGGGTGACATGGGATTTGGTAGCGATATCATTTCCCATCATCCCCTGGATACGCCATGAAGATCCCTTGCGGAAAGCCGGCGCTGCGCCGCACCTCCACGCTGATGGCCGGCCTCGCCGCCGCGCTGGCACTCGCCGGGTGCGCCGGCCTGGCGTCGCGCACGCCGGCGTCGGCCGACTGGCTGGCGGCCTGGGGCAGCGCGCAGCTGACGCAGGCCCCTGCCGCGGGTGCGGCGCCGCTGCGCGACGTCAGCCTGCGGCAGGTGGTGCGCACGACGGTGGCCGGCAGCGCGCTGCGGGTGCGCGTCAGCAACCTGTTCGGGCGCGAGCCGCTGGTGCTGGGCGCCGCGGGCGTGGCGCTGCTGCAGCCCGGCAGCGAGGGCGGCCGGCCGCTGCTGCAGGCCGCGACGCTGCAGTCCCTGCGTTTTGACGGCCAGCCCGGCCTCACGCTGGCCCCCGGCGCCGAGGCCTGGAGCGACCCGGTCGCGCTGACGCTGCCGCGCGTGGCGGATGTGGCGGTGCAGCTGCACATCGTGTCGGCGCCCGCGCAGGCGACGGCCCACCCGGGCGCGCGCATCAGCAGCTGGACGCTGCCCGGCAACCGCGCGCTCGCCGCCGACTGGCCGGACGCAACGGCGCGGGACGGCTGGTGGCACCTGGCCGCGGTGGACGTGGCCGGCGCCGCGCCGCAGCCGGTGCTGGTGGCCATTGGCGACTCCATCACCGACGGCTACGGCGTGGCCCCCGGCAGCTATCGGCGCTGGACGGATGCGCTGACGCGCCGCCTGGCCGCGCAGGGCAAGGCTGTCGCCGTCGTGAACACGGGCATCGGCGGCAACCGCCTCCTGCAGGAAGGGCTGGGGCCGCGGCTGCTGGGCCGCTTCGACCGCGATGCGCTGGCACGCAGCGGCGTGACGCACGTGATGCTGCTGGAGGGCGTGAACGACCTGGGCACCAGCCACCGCGAGCGCACGACGACGCCCGAGTCCCGCGCGGCGCTGCTGGCCGAGCTGCAGCAAGGCCTCACGGCGCTGGCCGCGCAGGCCCGCGGGCGAGGCGTGTGCCTGTTCGTCGGCACCGTGATGCCCTACGGCGGCAGCGGCTACTACCAGCCCCGGCCGGAGAACGAGGCCGACCGCCAGGCGCTGAACGCGTGGATGCGCGAGCCGGGCCGCTTCGACGGCGTGGTGGACTTCGACGCACTGGCCCGCGACCCGGCCCGCCCGTCGCACCTGAAGCGCGAGCTGGACAACGACGGCCTGCACCCGTCCATGGCCGGGTATCAGGCGATGGCGGATGCGTTCCCGGTCGAGTGGCTGGACCGCCGCTGCCCCGCCCGCTGAAGCCGCGCTGACGAAAGAAGGGCTCCCGCGAGGGAGCCCTTTTGTATTGGCTGTTCGGGCCGAGCGCCGGGCCGCCCCAAGCCGGCCCGCAAGGGCGATGTGCAAGCGGCTCAATGCCGCTTGCATCGCCGTCCCCTCGGGGGCTGAGGCGGGACACAGGGCGCCCAGTGGGCGCCCTGTGCCTGCCGAAGCACTGCGGCCACTGGTCGCAGTGCGGTCCCGCCAGGCCACCCCGCGTTCAGCGGCGGCGGACTGAGCGAGGGGCCTCAGAAACTCGCCCGCAACCCGACCTGGTACGTCCGGCCCGGCTCGTAGATCGCGTACGGCGCGTTGGCGAACTGGAAGTTCGTGCGCTGGCTGCTGCGGGTCACGTTGAAGATGTCGAACGTGGCCTGCAGGTCCTTCTTCCAGCCGACGAGGCCGCCCAGGATCTCGCCGACGTTCACGCGCGACGTGAAGTCCACCTGCGCATAGTCCATGCCGTAGAAGGCTGCGGCGGTGATGCCGTTCTGGCCCGTGCCGCTGGACTGCGTGCCCTTGGTGAAGTTCTTCGTCACGCGGAAGCCGCCGAACCGGCCTTCGTAGTACGCCGCCAGGTTGTAGGTGTAGGGCGGCACGCCGATGGCCACGTTGGCGCCCGACTGCTTGACCTTGGTGTAGTTGGCGCTGACGCCGAAGCCCTTCAGGTAGGACGTCAGGATCTCCAGCGGCTGCTGCACCGTCAGCTCGATGCCCTTGATGTTCAGCGCATCCGCCGTGTTCTGCACCTGCGACAGCACGATGGGGTTGCTGTTGATCTTGGCCAGATCGTCAGGCGACGGCAGCGCATCCAGGTCGGCCGGCACGGCCAGGCCCGCGCTCTTGTAGAGGTTGGTGCGCTGGTCGCGCGTCAGGCCGCTGGTCCAGTTGATGCCGTACTGGTTCAAGGTGCTGAACGGCACGTTGAAGGTCTTGGTGGCCGTGAAGCCCGTGATGCTCTTCTTGAACCAGGCCAGCGCCACGTAACCCTCGCGGCCCGTGTACCACTCCAGGCCCAGGTCGGTGTTCTTGGACTGGTAGGGCTTGAGGTCGGGGTTGGTCAGCGTGCCATTCTGCGCCGACGGATCGGTGAAGCTGGCCGTCAGCGCGCGCAGCGACGTGGGGTCGGCGCGCGTGATGGTCTTGGACAGCGACGCACGGGCCAGCAGGTCCGGCCGCAGGTTGTAGGCCAGGCTGCCGGAGGGCAGGAAGTTGCCGTAGGTCGTCGTCGTCAGGCTCTCGACGACGGGCGCGGGGTAGCGGCCGCCGTCGGCCAGGTTCAGCGCGGCGTTGCGCGGGTCGGCGGGCGCGCTCAGCGATGCGAAGGTCTGCGTCGTCGTCGCGTAGCGGGCGCCGGCGTTGTAGCGCAGGTTGTTGCCCAGCAGCTGCGTCTCGCCGTTCACCTCGGCGAACAGCGACGTGACCTTCTCCTGGAAGTAGCCGGGGTTCACGCCGGTGTTGGTGCCGCCGATGCCGGGCACCGCGGTGTCATGCGCAGCGGCGTAGTTGGCGTCCTTGGCGAAGCGGGCCCAGTCCAGCGCGACGAAGCCGCGCGAGTTGGCCGACAGGTAGCCCGGCACGGCCGCGTTGGGGATGGCCGAGCCGAGGTACTGCAGCGGCGTCGTCGCGCCGGCCGTGTAGCCGGTGCCGTAGCCGGGGTAGTCGGCAGCGGCCGAGCCGGCAGCGCCGGTACCGTTGCAGCCGTTCTTGTTGGTCGTGTTGGGACCTGGCAGGAACACGTTGAGGTTGCGGCCGCAGACGATGTTGGACCAGTAGTTGTCGTTGTTCAGCGAGTCGATGCGGCGCGACACGTTGTCGTACGCGCCGCCGACCTTGATGTCGACGATGTCGGCATCGATGTCGAACGCCGCGCGCAGGCCGGACGTGCGCACCTTGCGCTTCTCCTCCTGCACGTTGACGCGGCCGCCATTCCAGCCGAACGCGGCGGGCGTGTTCAGGATGTCGGTGGCGCCGGTCAGCGTGTTGGTGGCCTTCAACTGCGGCACGCCGCTGCTGTTGTCGTACTCGGTCGTGATGCCCGAGCCCAGCACCGTCTGCAGCAGCACGGTGGGCGACTGGCGATGGAAGTCGCTGCGCGTCGCGTTGGCCTGCACGTCCAGGCTGACGCTGTCGCTGAAGCGCAGCTTCATGCCGGGGTTGATGCTGTTGAACTTGGTGTCTTCGGTGTACGGGCGGTACTCCAGGAAGTACTGCGAGTTCGCGAACGTGCCCTTGGTGACGACGCAGCCGTTGGCGCAGTCACCGTCCACCTTCATGTTGATGGGAATGGCCGAGCCGTTGCGGCCCACCCAGTTGATGTCGGAGCGCTCGAACTCGTTCTTCTTGTGGCCGTAGATCAGGTCCAGGAAGAACTGCGCCGAGCTGTTGGGGCGCGCCTCCAGCGACAGGATGGCGTTCTGGCGGTCGCGGCTGCCCTCGGCCACCATCGCGCGGCCCAGGCGCGGGATGATGGCGTTGTCGATCTGCGTGATCGTCAGGCCCGGGTTCTTGGCCAGCAGGAAGGCCTCGTTGATGGTGTCGCCCGCCGTCAGGCCGTTGCCCGCGTTGGCCGGCACGGTGCCGGGAATGGTCCAATTACCGCCGCCGGTGTTGTTGCGCGTGGCGCTGCTGCTCTGCGAGGCCAGCAGGTTGGCGTTGGTCCAGCCGATGGACTCGAAGCCGGTGGTCTTGACCTTGTTGGTGGACCAGGCCACGCCGGCCAGCACGCCGAAGGTGTTGTCCCAAGTGTTGCTGACCAGCGCCGAACCGCGGTTGCCCCACTTCTCGGCCTGCTGGTTCTTCGTGCCGGTCAGCGTGAACGCGCTGCGGAACCCCTTCTTGTCGAACGGGCGGGCGCTGCGCATGTCGACGATGCCGGCGGCGCCGCCCTCGAGCATCGACGCCGTGGGGCTCTTGACGACGGTGACGCGGCTGAACAGCTCGCCCGGCAGGAAGTCCATGTCGACTTCGCGGTTGGCGCTGCCCGAGTCCACGCGGCCGGTGGAGGCCGACGCCACCGGCGCGCCGTTCAGCAGCACGCGGGTGAAGTTGGTGCCCAGGCCGCGGATCTGGATCTGCAGGCCTTCACCGGTGATCTCGCGCGTCAGCGTGACGCCCGGGATGCGCGAGATGGACTCGGCGACGTTGCTGTCCGGGAACTTGCCCATGTCCTCGGCAGTGATGGCGTCGATGAAGCCCACCGAGTTCTTCTTCGCGTTGGCCGCGCTCTCCAGCGACGCGCGGATGCCGGTGACGACCACGGTGTCCAGCTTCTGCTGGTCGGCCGGCTGCGGGGTCTGCGCATAGGCCTGCGCGATCAGGCCGGCCAGCAGCGTGGTGCCCAGGGCCAGCGGGCCCGGTCGCGCGCAACGATGGGCGCGCGGCGTTGTCTTGCTCATGCATGTCTCCTTGGTGGTTCTGCGACCCTGCCATGGGGGTCGTCCAACTTCGTCGCCATCAAAATGTTAGCGATCACATTTCCCAATTTACGAGCACCATCCAGCGCGGTCAACGAGGGTGTGTACTAATGTATTAGTGGCGCACCTGCACTCCCCCCCACGAATGGAAGTCGGCACTTGGCAATGCAAGCGGTAGCGCTCACAATCGCACGCCACCGCGGCTGCCCGATGACGATGCTGGACAACGACGCCTTTCTCCCGGCCGACGCGGCCCATGCGACGCTGGTCGGCCGCGTGTGGCGCACCGACGTCGGCGGCCCGGCGCTGGTGGCCGTGCGCGACGGCGCGCTGGTGGACCTCTCCGCCCATGCGGCCACGCTGTCGGAACTGCTGGACCGCCCCGACCGCTTGGCGCTCGTCCGCCAGGCGCCGGGCCCAGCGCTGGCGCCCGTGCACGCCGTGCTGGCCAACGCGCTCGCCGCCGCGCCCGACCCCACCCTGCCCCGCCCGCTGGCGCCGTGCGACCTGCAGGCCATCAAGGCCTGCGGCGTGACGTTCGCGGTCAGCCTGCTGGAACGCGTCATCGAGGCCCAGGCCGGCGGCAGCGCCGCGCGCGCCCACGACCTGCGCCAGTCGCTGGTCGCCACGCTGGGTAACGACCTGTCCAGCATCCGCCCCGGCTCGGCCGCCGCTCAGCGCCTCAAGGCCGAATTCGTCGCGCGCGGCGCGTGGTGGCCCTACCTGGAGGTGGGGCTGGGGCCGGACGCCAAGGTCTTCACGAAGGCCCAGCCCATGTCCGCCGTGGGCTTCGGCGACGCCGTGGGCCTGCACCCCGACTCGCAGTGGAACAACCCCGAGCCCGAGGTCGTGCTGGCCGTCAACGGCCGCGCCGAGGTCGTCGGCGCGACGCTGGGCAACGACGTCAACCTGCGCGACATCGAGGGCCGCAGCGCGCTGCTGCTGGGCAAGGCCAAGGACAACAACGGCTCCTGCGCCATCGGCCCGTTCATCCGGCTGTTCGACGACCGCTTCACGCTCGGCACCGTGCGCGCCGCCACCGTGAGCCTGCGCATCGAGGGCGCGGAGGACGGCTTCCTGCTGGAAGGCGAGAGCCACATGCAGCAGATCAGCCGCGACCCGCTGGAACTCGTGCGCCACGCCTGCGGCCCGCACCACCAGTACCCCGACGGCTTCCTGCTGTTCCTGGGCACGATGTTCTCGCCCATCCAGGACCGCGGCGCACCCGGCGCCGGCTTCACGCACCGGCTGGGCGACGTCGTCACCATCGCCAGCCCCGCGCTGGGCGCCCTCGTCAACACCGTGCAGCGCAGCGACGCCATCCCGCCGTGGACCTACGGCATCGGCGCGCTGCTGCGGCATCTGCGGGGAGGCCGCGCACCGAACTGATCTCTGGTCGGACGCCCGGGCTGGTGGGCGTCCCGTCTCTTGCGGCGGCCCGCCCCGTGCGGAGCCGCCGTTTTTTTGCGGGGCACCGCCGGCCGGCGGGCCGACCGCGTGAATCCCACCTGGGCCGCCAAGAGCTGATGCATTAGCGTGTCACCCGGAGCACTCGAACCCATCCAAGATGAATTTCACGCTGGACCCCACCCGCCACGCCGCCCCGCAGGTCGTCGAGTCCCTGCGGGCCGCCATCGTTTCGCTGGAGCTCGCGCCGGGCCTGGCGCTGGACCGCGCCGAACTCGCCCAGCAGTTCGGCGTCAGCCAGACGCCCGTGCGCGACGCGCTGATGCGGCTCAGCGAGGAAGGCCTGGTCGTCATCCGCGCGCAGTACACGACGCAGGTCAGCCGCATCGACGTGCCGGCCGCCCGCGAGGCGCACTACCTGCGCCGCTCGGTGGAGATCGAGATCGCGCGCCAGCTCGCGCAGGCCCCGGACGAGGCCGTCATCGCCGGCCTGCGCGCGCAGCTGTCCCTGCAGGCGGAGTTCGCCGAGCGCAAGGACTTCACCAGCTTCATTTCGGCGGACAAGGAATTCCACCGCCAGATGTACGCGGCCGCCGGCCTGCCGCGGCTGTGGGCGGTGGTCGTGAAGATGTCCGGCCACGTCGACCGGCTGCGGCTGCTGCACTCGCCGTTCACCGGCAAGACCGCCTCCATCATGGACGGCCATCAGGCCATCCTGGCGGCCGTCGAGGCCGGCGATGTCGACGCGGCGCAGCAGGCGGTGCGGGAGCACCTGTCGGGGACGCTGGCGTCGGTGGAGGAGATTCAGCAGAGGTATCCGGAGTACCTCATTCTTTGATGAAGGTGCGCGATTGCAGTGCCGGCTGCAGGCTGATTGCTGTCGCTCACCAACGACTGCTTAGCGGCTCCTCAGTTGCCTGCTCCAACTCAGAAGGAACTGCTGCGGGCTGTCCCGTTCGCTCTAATAGCGCTCAATGGTGAGCGTTCGGATCGCACCATCGGCAAACAAATGGCCTGCAAACAAACCCCTCGCGTGGCTACGCCCCTGACGATCGCTGAGTGAACTTGTTTAGGGCTACGCTGAACAAGCCATTGATTTCGACGCTGCGTCGGACCGACGCCCTA
>JAYSCT010000052.1:0-30859 GCA_041914785.1 Roseateles sp. | reverse complement strand
TAGTCAGACCTGCAAAATCAAATTCCACGAGATTCGGTGACGGGACGGCCACGGCGAGTGGTCATGACGGGCGGAGCAGCGACTGGCGCGATTGAGCGGCATTGGCGCCAAGAACACCGTTGAACCCCGCCATGGCCGCTGCCAGCAAGCCTGCCCATACGGCGATCAAGGCCGAGTAAACGTGCTTCAGGCCGCCGGCCAGCAATTGGCGCCGCAGCGCCCGCAGCAGCCAGCGGATGTTGAAGCCGGCCGCGCACAGCACCGCGTGCAACGCGTCCCCTTCGCTGCCCTTGAGCCAGCACTTGTCCATCCGATGGTCGTGCTTTGCGTGGCCGATGGTCGGCTCGATGGCCTGCCGGCGTTTGAGCCAGCGCCGCTGCAGCGCATTCAGCGACTTGTACTTGCCCCGGTGGATCAGCTCCACCGGGGCGATGTCGGCGTCGACACCGCGGTAGCCCAGGTCGACGACGGCCACCTTGGGCTTGACGCCGATGTCTTGCAGCAAGGTGCTGGTCTGCTCGAGCTGTGCGCTGAGCGTGTGGCCGTCGAAGGGGTTGTCGGGGAAGCTTCGGGCGCCCACGATCAGGCCGCTCTTGTGCGCCACGGCCAGGCTGACCTTCACGCCGAACTCATAGGGCTTGCGGGCCTTGCCCTTGGAGATGCATTCGACCTCGGGCGCGTGCAGGGCGTACAGCTTGTTCTTGTCGTGCGTGCGCTGGCTGCGGATGCGTTCGGCACGTTCCAGCCAGGGCTTGAGCTGGTCCTGTGCGGCCTGCGCCAGCATGGACATCTTGCGCTGCACCTCGCGCAGCAGCACGCCCAGGATCGTGCGCTGGCGGCGTAGCACCTGGCGAAGTCGCTTGAACTGCTTGGCATGGGCGTAGCCGCCGGCGCGCCGCCGCAAGCTCTGGCCCTCACGCTCGTGCGTCATCTTGAGCTTCAGGCCCGCTCGCTTGGCCAGGCGGGCAATCTTGGCCCGTGCGACCTCCAGCAATCGGCTGTCCGTCGGGTGAGCGATGGCCTTTTCCTGGACCGTGGTGTCGACCGTCACGCGCTCCAGTTCGACGGGCTTGACCGCCTTCATCGCGACCGCCGCTTCGATGGTGGTCTTGAGCAACTGCTCCACGCCGGCTTCGCCCAGCACGCGTCGGAAGCGACCGAGCTGCGTGGCGTCGCAGGGCAGCTTGCTCTGGTAGTACTCCATGCCGCTGAACAACTGCCAGACCACGTTCTCGCTCCAGCGCTCGACCACGGATTCGTCGCTCTCGTTGAACGCGTGCTTGAGGTACAGCAGCGAGACCATCAACCGGATCGGCAGGCGCGGCCGACCCGCACGGCTGACGCCGCCGGCAGCCACCACCAGCGTGGGGCCAAACATGTCAGCGTCCTCGCGGGCCTTGCCCATGCGAGCCTTGCGTGCGAACAACGGGGCCAGCGACGCTTCAATCTGCGACCAGGGCATGCGCCGGCCGAGAACTGCGAGCGGGTGGCGGGGATCCACCATGCCATCCAGCCGCGCACGGAAGAAGTCGTCGGTCGCCATCGCCTGCCCTCCAGAACTCCCAGGAATCAATGGCCATTGAATTTGATTCTGAGAGTTCTGACCATTGGCAATCACCCCGCATCACCAGTGTTCATGCGGGTTCTGGGCGTTTTGCAGGGCCGACTCCTTAAGGCCCAGGTCAGCATTTTTTGCAGAAATTGAGAAGCTTCCCTAGTACTGGTCGTGGCTTAAGCCCATTTCTACGATGACGTCAGTAAATTCTTTTGATGCTCGAATGTATTTTGTTGATTGAAAATCCAGAAACTGAACACAGATCATAATTAAGCGAAGCTGCGAGAAGTCTGTGAAATTCACTAGCGCTCTAAAGTGATCCAGACGATCCGAAGCGGTAAATCCATTTTCATCGGTCAGCTTGTTCGATACGGTTGCGACTGCCACGTAGAAAGCGCGGACAATTCCGAATATTTGATCTTTGTCGTCCAGCACGCTTAGATAGTCGGCTATTTCATTGTCACTTGCACCTGACTGTCGCCGAACCTCGATCTGATTCTCTAGTTCGATGACCGCTTGAGCGCGCTCAAATTTGGACGCGGGCTTGTCTGAAACAGCGATGTGCAATTCAAATGATGAAAATAGATTTTTCTGTGCATCCAGAAGATTGAAGAAAAGAACTTCAAATGATCTAAGCTTTTCAGTTATTTCGCTTTGCTTCAATTCATTTTTTAAGCTTTGATTGGCTTCATTTTGAAGTGTCAGTGATTTTATTAATAGCACAATCGAAATAAAGCTGAGCAACGGATTCAACACACCGCCAATATAATCACCAAACTGCCCCCAAACGCCAGGATCCGTCGAAAACCCCTTAAGGTTCAGCGTCTCCGAGAAGTGGTTCCAATAAATATAGTAAACTATAATTATCAGAAAAACACCCACCCCAACGTAGCCTTTAGTTTTCATTGTAGACCTTATTGATGATGTATTTAATGATCCGCCCATCTTTGAGCTTAACCGGCAATGCCGCTATTCTTAGATATCTCCATTTATCAGGGGTGATGCCATTGTTGTGATCGAGATTGTGCGAGAATATTTTCTTGAAGCGTGTGGCAATTTCTTGATACGAGCGGGCGAAGCCAAATGGAGTCGTCTCATTTTCGCCTTCAATTTGTATGCGCCCGTTGCCGGTATGAATATTGAGGCGGGTTACAACAACTGAAAGATCAACCTCTCTCGTTCCAATCGCGGCATGAAGCGCCGTGGCAGAGTTTTTGTCAAAACTGGCAATTAATTTTTGCCTGTTTCGATTAATTCGATGACGAATAAGGACGTCATGGTTGAACTTAATCGATATGTCATGAATGTTCTCAAGCGACGAGACCCTAAGCTGTTGGACAATCTTCTCGGCTGTGTCGCCTAAGTTGTCGACAACTTTTTCAGCTTTTGCTGAGATTGGCTCGGGCTCTTTGTACAGAGCCTCACTGATAAAGTATCCAATAATCTCAACAAAGGCCGCGTGGCCAATTCGGCTCAAACGCTTCTTTAAATCTTCATCGTGAATATCTAGCGAGAATATCTGCCCATACGATCCCTTGAAGCTTTTCTTAAGAGTTGTCCTTACATTGCTCTTAGACGTTTGTCGTTCGGGAACTTTCTCGGCAAGGACTCCCTCTGCTATGCACCGGACCGCATCTGATACCCCTTGCATAGAGGTCAGGCCGGATTTCATGTCAACAGATTCTTCTTTGGTCGCAATCACCAGATCCAGATCTATCGTCATTTGGTGTCAATCTCCCTGATTGGCTTGTTTGGAAAGGGCAGCTGTAGCTCGTGACTCTAACCAAACCGCCGAGCGCAATCATTCGAAGTTTTTGGTACTTACCCTACCATCCGTATGCCGCTTGAACACTGCAAGCAGACATCTGAGTCGTGTACGAGCGAACGGCGTCCAGCAAGACTGTGCGAGATAACTTTGCCCTCGACAACAGTCATCGCTGACGTGGAATCCACAACTGAGCCGATGTCCGCTATGTGTCTGTGACCGCAAAGCCGGCTAATGTTCTCGGATGACTGCCCCCGCTGCTAAGCAGTAGTTCCAGCCCAACCGATAGGATCGGCGGAAGTCGTTGGGGGTTCGCTTCATTTACCCCAACCCCAGCACTGAGCTCGGCCATCGTGTCGGCCGGCAGGCCAGACCCACTTACCGCAAATTAGCCACCCCGCCCCCGCTGCGCCAGCAGCCGCTTGCGCACCGCATGGATGTTGTTGCGCAGCGCGTAGAGCTCCTCGGCATAGGACAGCGGCACCGCGATGCGGTGGGTGACGCGGTCCAGCTCGTCCAGTTCGTCGAGCAGGGCGTCGCGCTCGCCCGCGCCGCTTTCCAGCTTCGCCTCCACCTCGCGCAGCCGCGCGTACCAGCGGAACACGCGTGAGCGCACGCGGAAGGTGTAGAGCGGCGGCACCACGCGCGACAGCGGCAGCATCAGCACCAGCAGGCCGCCCACCACCAGCCACATGCGTTCCAGCAGGTTGCCGGCCCAGAAGGGCAGGTAGCGCGCCCAGGCCGGCGGCGTGCCATTGATGGCGCGGTCGCCCTCGGCGCTGACGGGCAGCTCGCTGGTGCGGGTGTTGGGGAAGTCGCGCGCGCCGTTGAACCAGCCGGCCCCGCCGTGCTGGCCCAGCGCGGCCTGCGCGAACAGCTGGCGCAGCGCCGGGTGCGTCTGCTCGCGCGCGAGCAGCGCGGTGGTGGTGGCCAGCAGCGGCACGTCCTGCGGCGGCACGTCGGCCGCCAGGTCCACCACGCCGCGCGGCAGCCGCACGGTGGACAGGAAGGGCAGGTGGCGCGAGTAGGCCTCGTTCTGCTCGAAGGCCATCAGCGCCAGCGCCGGGTCGCGCAGCAGCGTGCGGATGAGGCCGGCCTGCGGCGCGGAGATCAGCACGGCGGCGTCCAGCCGGCCCTCGCGCAGCGCCGCGCCGGCGGCGTCGGGCGCCAGGTTGGACAGCCGCAGGTCCGCCGGTGTCAGCCCGTTCAGCGCCAGCAGCTTCTCGGCGATCTGCGGCACGCCGCTGCCGTCCTGGTCCACATTGACGCGCAGGCCGCGCAGCTGCGTCAGGTGCTGCAGCTCACCGCCGGGCTGACGGCGCGCAATGGCGAGGTCGCGGCGGTAGAAGATCCAGACCGGTTCGTAGAACAGGCTGCCCAGCGAGACGATGCCGGCCTCGGTGTCGGCCGCCGGGTCGGCCATGCCGCCGCGTACGAAGCCCACGTCGGCCGCGCCGGAGCGCAGCAGCGCGAGGTCGTCCTGTGCGCCTTCGGTGGCGATCAGCTGGACCTGGATGCGCTCGCGCGCCAGCGCCTTCGCATAGCCCTCGCCGAAGCCAGCGTAGGCACTGCCGGCGGGGCCGGTGGCCAGCCGCACCTGGCGCGGCGGCTGCGGGTCCAGCCACCAGTAGGCCGCCACCAGCAGGCCGCCGCCGAGCAGCAGCAGTGGCCCCATCGAAACCATCAGGTCGCGCAGCGTCTGCAGCAGCAGGCGCAGGCTGCGGGTGGCTTGCCAGTGCTGGATCGGGGTCATGGCGTGGCGAGGGGGCAGGGACGGAAGAGGCGGGCCGGGGTGCCGAGGCATCGTAAGGGAGGGCTGTTGGCGGGATGGCTGCGCCCGCCTGCACCGCCATGCCCCCACCCGCGCAGCAGCAAGTTAGGGGGTGGCGGTTCACGGGGCTGTCACCGCCCCTGCCTAGCCTGCGCCGCATGTTTCCTCACCGGCCCCCCGCCATGTCCAAAGCCCTTCGTCTTGCCGGCATCTGCGTGCTGGCTGCCGTGTCGCTGGCCACGTCCCAGCGCGCCTCCGCCCACGACCATGCCCGCGCCCGCGGCGACAACGCGCCGCTGGTGATCGGCCACCGCGGCGCGGCCGGCTACCTGCCCGACCACACGCTGGAAGGCTATGCGCTGGCCATCGCGATGGGCGCCGACTACGTGGAGCCCGACCTCGTCGCCACAAAGGACGGCCACCTCATCGCCCGCCACGAGCCCAACCTGATCGCGACGACCAACGTCGCGTCGCTGCCGCAGTTCGCGTCGCGCAAGCGCACGGCCATCGTCGACGGCGCGGCCGAGGTGGGCTTCTTCGCCAGCGACTTCACGCTGGCCGAGATCAAGACGCTTCGCGCCATCCAACCGCTGGCCGACCGCAACGCGGCGTTCAACGGCAAGTTCGAGATCCCGACGCTGGAGGAAGTCATCCAGCTCGTGAAGCGCAAGTCGGCCGAGGAGGGCCGGCGCATCGGCATCTATCCCGAGACCAAGCACCCCACCTACCACCAGCAGCTGGGCCTGGCGCTGGAAGACCGGCTGCTGCGCGTGCTGGAGCGCGCCGGCTGGAACCACCGCCATGCGCCAGTCATCGTGCAATCGTTCGAGACGGCCAACCTGAAGTACCTGCGCAGCAAGTCCAGCCTGCGCCTGGTGCAGCTGGTGGATGCCGACGACGTCAACGCCGACGGCTCGCTGGCCTTCAACAAGCCCTATGACAAGCCGTATGACTGGGTGGTGTCCGGCCGCGCCGGGCTGTTCAAGGACCTGCTGACGCCCGCCGGCCTGGCCGAGGTGCGCACCTACGCCGACGGCGTGGGCCCGTGGAAGCTCTACCTGCTGTCCAGCGCCTGCAAGGTGGTGGCGGCCGGCGGCGGCTGCGCCGACACCAACGGCGACGGCGTCGTCGACGAGCGCGACCGCAAGCTGCTGCCGGCCAGCGACATCGTCGCCAACGCGCACAAGCTGGGCCTGATGGTGCACCCCTACACCTTCCGCAGCGAGCAGAAGCGCCTGGCCAGCGACCACCAGGGCAACCCGCTCAACGAGTACCTGGCCTTCTACGAGCTGGGCGTGGACGGCGTGTTCTCGGACTTCGCCGACACCGCCGTCGCGGCCCGCGCGCAGTTCCTGCTGAAGAACGACCCGGACTACGCCCGCTGCCTCGTCCGGGGCCGCGGTTGTGTCGCGAATCGCGACTGAACTTGTAAGCGCTCGAAAAACGCCGGCCTCCCGTGCAGGGATGCCGGCTTTCCTCGATGGTGAACCCGGGTGGCGGGTGATAGGCTGCCTGCTGTTACACACCGGGGATGGAGTCGATGTTTCACGAGTTGCAGGAGTTGTTGGGCGCCTACCTGATGCCGGTGCTGATCGCGGTGCCGTTGGCCATCATCGTGCTCATCGCCGCCTTCAAGCGTGACGACTACCGTCCGCCGCGCGAGTACACGCCGCCCCCGCGCCCGCCCGAGGGCCATCGCCCGCGCGCCGCGCAGCCGCCCGTGGTGCTGCCGCCGCTGCCCGGCATGCCGGGAGGCAGCAACCCGATGGCCAGCGCCTTCGTCACGGCGCCCACGCCCATGCTGCCGCCCGCCGCCGTGCCGGTGGTGCCGGAAGGCCCGCCCACCGTGCTCATCGCCGACGACTCGGCCGTGGTGCGCACCAAGCTCAAGCGGCTGCTGGAAGGCGCCGGCTTCACGGTCGTGCAGGTCAACGACGGCAACGAGGCGCTGGCCGAGCTGGACGCCAAGCCGCACATCGCCGTGCTCATCACCGACCTGGAGATGCCCAACAAGGACGGCTTCGAGCTGATCGCCGACGTGCACGGCAGCCTCACGACCGAGGACCTGCCCGTCATCGCCATCACCGGCCACGACGAGCTGCACGGCCGCGTGGGCCAGATCGAAGGCGTCTACGGCATCTTCAAGAAGCCCTGGAACGACCGCGAACTGCTCAAGCGCGTGCAGTCGCTGGTGCACCTGCGGGCGGCGGCATCGCGCCGCGGCCGCCGGGTGACGGACGTGCGCCCGCCCAGCCCCTGAAACGGCCGCCCCTCAGCGCCACACCCGCGCGCTGAGCGCCGACGCCGCCGCGGCCAGCGCGCAGGCCATCACCAGCACCGGCAGCACCTGCCGCGTGGCGGGGTCGAACAGCAGGCCCGCCAGCGCCAGCGCGGCGCTGCTGACCAGCGCATCGCTGAGCTGCAGTGCCGACGTGTTGCTGCCCTGGCTCTCCGGCGGCGACAGCTTCAGCAGCAGCACCGACAGCATCGGGAACGACAGCCCGATGCCCAGCCCCACGCCCACCCAGCCCAGCAGCGCGAGCCACGACGGCAGCGCGGCGGACAGCACCGGCGCCATGACGACGCCCAGCCCCGCCGCCGCGACGGCAAAGCCGGTGGGCAGCAACCGGCGCCGCGCTGCCTCGCCGTGGATGCGCGCCTGCACGGCGCTGCCGATGCTCCACGTGACGGCGCCGGCGCTCAGCGCAAAGCCCGCATGCGTGAGGCTCCAGCCGAAGCGCTGCGTCAGCAGCAGCGGCAGGAAGGCCTCGGCACTCGCGAACGCTGCCGCGATGAAGCCGCGCAGCAGGATGACCGTGGGCAGGCCGCGCGCCGCCACCAGCGTGCCAGCCGGCAGCAGCCGGCGCGCCGCCAGGAAGGCGCCCAGCAGCCCCAGGCCGAACAACAGCCCGGCACGCAGGCCGCCCTGCTGGCTGGCCGCGTGCAGCAGCAGCGCGCCGGCGCTGGCCAGCAGCGCCCAGCGCATTGCCCCCCACTGCAGCGCCTCCCCCGTGCCGCTGCCCACGCGCCGCAGCGCCGGCAGCGTCAGCGCGGCCGCCACCGGCACGGCCGCGGCGACGGCCAGGAACACGGAGCGCCAGCCCAGCGTCTGCACGAGGAAGGACGCCAGCGCCGGCCCCAGCAGCCCGGGCACCACCCACGCGCCGGCGAACATCGCGAACATCTTGGGGTGCAGCGGCGCCGGCACGACCTGGCCCACGCCCACGTACAGCGCCACGCCCAGCACGCCGCTGCCCAGGCCCTGCAGTGCGCGGCCCAGCACCAGCGCCGTCATCGACGGCGCGAAACCCGCCAGCAGCAGCCCCGCCAGGAACACCGCCAGCCCCAGCAGCGACGCGCGGTAGGGGCCGCGCTTGTCGCACAGCTGGCCGGCTGCCGTCATGCCGATGACCGACGTCGCCAGCGTCGCGCCGAAGGCCAGTGCATACAGCGGCAGCCCGTCCAGCGCGTCGGCGACGGCCGGCATTGCGGTGGCGACGGCGATGGCCTCGAAGGCCAGCATGGAGATCAGCGCGACGGCGCCCACGCAGGCGGCGCGACGGCCGGGGGCGAAGAGCTGATCGGCGGCGGCAGGGGGGGTGGTGACGGGATCGGACAGGTTCATGGCCGGCAGCCTAAAAGTTCAAGCCCGCTTCAAGTCAAGCAGGCCGCGAAGCCACGGGGGACAATCGGGGCATGTCAGTTTCGGTCCTTCACTGCGCGTCTGCCGGCTTCGAGTCGGCCTGCCGCATTCCCGCGCTGCCGGCCTCGCACCGCAGCCACGGCCTGCACGGCCACAGCTATTTCGCCACCGTGCGCAGCGCGCTGCCCGCCGGCTGGGCGGCCTTCCCGGGCAGCGAGGTGGAGGGCTTGCGCGCGCGCATGGCCGGCACCGTCGCGCCGCTGGACCATGCGCTGCTGAACGACCACCTCTCCGAGCCCACCGACGAGAACCTGGCCCGCTGGGTGCGCAGCCGGCTGAACGTGGACGTGCCCGGCATCGTGCAGGTGGGCGTGCAGAGCACCACGCACAGCGGCGTGGACCTGGACAACGCCGGCCACGCGCACGTGTGGCGGCGCTACCGCTTCCAGGCCGCGCACCAGCTGCCCAACGTGCCGGCCGGGCACCAGTGCGGCCGCATGCACGGCCATGGCTTCGAGGTCATCCTGCACGCCAACGCCGACCTGGGCGAGCGCGACCTGTCCATCGACTACGACCACCTCGACGAGGTCTGGGCGCCGCTGCACTTCGAACTGAACTACCGCTGCCTGAACGACGTCCCCGGCCTGCACAACCCCACCAGCGAGAACATCTCGGCCTGGCTGTGGGCACGGCTGAAGCCCCTGCTGCCGGAGCTGAGCTGGGTGACCGTCTACGAGACCGGTTCCAGCGGCGCCAACTTCAACGGCAGCAGCTACCGCATCTGGAAGGAGATGACGCTGGACAGCGCCGTTCGCATGAAGCATGCGCCATCGGGCCACCCGCTGGCCGGCACGCACGGCCACACGTTCACACTGAGGTTGCACCTGGCCGCGCCGCTGGACCAGGTGATGGGCTGGACGGTGGACTTCGGCGACGTGAAGAGCCTGTTCAACCCGATCTTCAAGCGGCTGGACCACCACCCGCTGTACGAGATCGCCAACCTGCCTGACGGCGACGACGCCAGCATCGCGACCTGGGTGCTGAACGAGGGCGGCTCGGTGCTGCCTCAGATCGACCGCGTGGACCTGTACGAGACGCGCGGCTCGGGCGCCATCGTCAGCCGCGCCGACTCGGAAGAATTGATTCCCGTATGACGTACAGCGTCAAAGAACTGTTCTACACGCTGCAGGGCGAGGGCGCCCAGGCCGGCCGCGCGGCGGTGTTCTGCCGCTTTGCCGGCTGCAACCTGTGGACCGGCCGCGAACAGGACCGCGCGGCGGCCGTCTGCACCTTCTGCGACACCGACTTCGTCGGCACCGACGGCGAGGGCGGCGGCAAGTTCGCGACGGCGGACGACCTGGCCGACACCATCGCCAAGGCCTGGCCGGGTGGTGGACGACCTTACGTGGTGTGCACCGGCGGTGAGCCGCTGCTGCAGCTGGACACGCCGCTGATCGAGGCCTTGCACGCCCGCGGCTTCGAGATCGCCGTCGAGACCAACGGCACGCAGCCGGCGCCGCCGGGGCTGGACTGGATCTGCGTCAGCCCCAAGGCCGACGCGCCGCTGGTGCTGACGTCGGGCCACGAGCTGAAGCTGGTCTACCCGCAGCCGCTGGCACAGCCCGAGCGCTTCGCCGGGCTGGATTTCCAGCACTTCTTCCTGCAGCCGATGGACTCGGTGCTGCAGCGCGACCACACCAGGGCCGCCGTGGCCTACTGCATGGCCCACCCGCAGTGGCGGCTGTCCGTGCAGATGCACAAGGTGGTGGGCATCGCCTGACGCCCGAAAACGACAAAGGGCTGGTTGCCCAGCCCTTTGTGGTTCCGGCAAGAAGCGCCGTTGTTCAGCGACGGCTGCGGCGGCGCGCCACGACACCCACCAGGCCCATGCCGCCCAGCATCAGCGCGACTGAGCTCGGTTCCGGCACCGGGGCCAGCGTGCCGCTGAAGCCGACTTCGCCGACCGAGTACAGCCCGTCGCCATAGATGGCCTGCACGCGCACGTACTGGTAGGCCAGCGCGGTGGGCGCGAAGCTCGTCGACATCGTGACCTGGCCGCTGTTGACGACCGACTGCTCCGTGATGCCCGACAGCGTGAACAGCGGCGTGAAGTTGACGCCGTCCTGGGACGCGGAGAAGCGGTAGAAATCGTTCCAGTCCAGCGTGACGGTGGCCGACGACAGGAAGTAGGCCTTGTCCAGCTTGAAGGTGATGGTGTCCGCCGCGTTGATGAAGGACCCGCTCCACGAGGCCGAGTCGGTCGTCCACAGCGTGGAGTCGGGCGGCGTGTAGCCGTCGGCGGCCTTGCCCGGCGTGGTGATGCCGCCGGTGCTGCCGTAGACCGTGACGCCCGCCGTGGTGGCTTGCGAAACGCCGGCCAGGGCCAGCAGGCCGACGACCAGGGTGGACTTGAGCTGAACAGACATGACGGCGCCCCTCTTCAAGATGACTGATTTATGAGTCGCGGATCATGGCGACGCACACCGGCGGCGGCATCCCCCTGGCTGAGCGGGCATCCCTAGAACTAGGGACCAGGAGAACAAAAAAGGAGCCCGCAGGCTCCTTGGATCAGCGGCCGGCGCTCGCTCAGAAGCGATAGCCCACGCCGAACTTGATGGACACCGGGTCCAGCGTCGTCTCGATGGTCTGGCCGGTGGACAGGCTGCCGGTCGTCTTGATGAAAGTCTTGGTGACCGACAGGCTGGCGGACCAGTCCTTGGTGATGTTGTAGGCCGTGCCCAGTTCGAGCGTGGCGCCCAGGCGGCTCTTCATCGACAGCGTGGTGGGGTTGCTGGGGGTGCCGCCGGTGATGCCGGACAGCGTGGCCGTGGCCTTGGGCTTGAAGAAGTAGCCGTAGGTGGGGCCCACGCCGACGAAGGGGCGGAACGTGCTGCCGGCATCGCCGAAGCGGTACTGGGCCAGCAAGGTGATGGGCAGCGACTTGACCGTGCCCAGCTTGCCGACACCGTCGATGGCGCCGGCGCCCACCACGTCATGCTTGAACGGCAGCGCGATGGGCAGGTCGATGCTGATGTTGTCGGTCCAGTAGTAGGTGATGCCGCCGACGAAGGAGGTGGCCTTCTTCACATCGACCTTGGTGCCGGCCAGGCTGGGCGCGGTGAGGTCGCCGCTTTCGACCTGCGGGCTGATCTGGACCGCACCACCGTAGACGACGAAGCTGCCGGCCGACTGCGCCCAGGCGCTGCCGGTGGCCAGCAGGGTGGCCAGCGCACCGAGGAGGAACTTGGTTTTCATGGGTTGTCTCCGAGAACGGGTGCGAGGCTTACAGCCAGCCCTTGGTGGTGATCGACTTGGCGATGAGCTGCTGCAGCAGCTGGTGCGTGTAGAGCGTCGGGTGGAAGCTGTCGGAGAAGCCGTAGCTCTTCCACCAATCGGCACCGCTCACCCCGGCCGGCGGCGTGGCGGACAGCGCGGTGGCCGTGCAGGTGGCAAAGGTGTAGCTCGGCAGACCCTGCGCGTCGGTGCCCGTCGCCGGGCAGGCGGGCGTCTTGACGTTGGTGATGCCGAACTGGGCCGGCGTGTTGAACTGGTCCTGGAACGATTGGTAGAAGTTGATCAGCGCGACCCGCTCGTCAGCCGCCACCTTGCTGCTCAGCTGGGTGTTGAACGCCGTCAGCCAGCCCTGGAACAGGGCCTGCGCCTGCGCACGCGCAGCAGCGCCGGTGGTGCCGCCGCCGCTGGCCAGCGCCACGTTGTCCAACACCATCTGGAAGCGCGGCGTCAGCGTGATGTCGGGCATGTTCATGAGCACGACGCGCGTCGCGCCCTTGTCCAGCACGCTCGCCTTGATCTGGCCGTAGAACTTGTCGGCCAGCGCCTGCATGTAGACACCACCGATCTGGGCGATCGTCGTGGCGCCACCCGCCATGGCAGTGTTGACCTGCGTGGGCGTCAGCAGCGTGCCCAGCAGCGTGGTGTACGCCGTGGTCGTGGCGGGTGCGCCCGGGCGAATGGCCAGGTAGGCACCCACCAGGTCCGCCGCATCGTTACCACCGCCGTCGATGATGACCAGGTCGTTGGCGCCATAGGTGCCAGCCGACGCGAAGGTGGCCATCTGCGTGCCGATGGTCAGCGGGTTGGCGGCGCCACCCGTGCCCGTGAAATTGATCTTGCCGCCGCCGATGGCGAAGTTGGTGCAACCGGGCTTGGCGGTGTTGGCCACGAACGTGGTGCCGTTGAACGCAAAGGCGTTGCACAACGTCACGCCATAGGCAGCAGCGATTCGCTCCGCGTAGATCTGGCCGTCCGGGCTCTGGATGGTGAACTTGAAGCCGAACGTGCCGCTGTCCTGCAGGCTGTCGCCGAAGACCTTCACCGAGCTGATCGCGACCTTGGGGGTCGTGTCGGCCGTCGCGCCGCCGCCGCAGCCCGCCATCATCGCGCTGCCAATCACAACCGCCGAGGCTGCGGCGATCCGGGTGAGGAAGGGTTTCATCGTTGTCTCCTGGGCGACACCGCACATGCGATGCGCTGCAAATCTAGGGAGCGCAACTCTAGCCGCAGCTTTTTAGAACGGTCGTTCGTTTTTCCCCTCAGTCACGTAAAGAAAGGCGGCTGAAGGCTAGGGCGCGTGGCCCACAACGCACGGAGCAAGTCTGTGGATGACGCTGGCACAACTTCCCAGATATCCACAGCCGACAGGCCTTCGCCGAAGTTGTGCCCATTTGCGGGACAAGTCGTACGGGGTCTGGCGCACAGCCTTTTGCCGCAGCCAAACGACTGATGTGAAAAGGATTTTTCGGGTTGTCCACAGGCCGGGCGGCCCCCTACTACCACGACCAATTTGAATTCTTCAATACAGTCTTGAATACAGAGGACATCTTTTCCATGGACATTTCCGCCCTCCAGGGCCGGCTGCGCCGCTTCGCGGACGAACGTGACTGGCAGCCCTACCAGACCCCCAAGAACCTCGCGATGGCCATGACGGTCGAGGCGGCCGAGCTGCTGGAGATCTTTCAGTGGCTGACGCCGGAGCAGTCGCAAAACCTCAGCGACGACCAGCGCCGCCATCTCGGCGAGGAGCTGTCGGACGTGCTGCTGTACCTGCTGCAGATCGCCGACCACGCCGGCGTGGACCTGGAAGCCGCCGTCGAACGCAAGCTGGCGATGAACGCCGTCAAGCACCCGCCGCTGAAGAGGTCTTGATGGAAACCATCGCCGTCGTCGACTTCGAGACCACCGGCCTCGGCCCCACCAGCGGCGGGCGCGCCACGGAGATCGCTGCCGTGCTGCTGCGCGGCGGCGAGGTGGTGGACAGCTGGAGCAGCCTGATGAACAGCGGCAGCTGGGTGCCGCCGCACATCCAGGCGCTGACCGGCATCACGAACGAGATGCTGGCGGGCGCCCCCGACTCGGCCAGCGTCATGCGCGAGCTGGCCCGTTTCACCGAGGGCTGCCCGCTGGTGGCGCATAACGCGGCTTTCGACCGGGGCTTCTGGCAGGCGGAGATGCAGCGTGCCGGCATCGGCCCCGACCCGGCGCATGAATTCGCCTGCACCGTGCTGCTGTCACGCCGGCTGTGGCCCGAGGCGAAGAGCCATGCGCTGGGGGCGATGACGAGTTTTCACGGCATCCGCTTCGATGGCCGTGCGCACCGCGCGATGGCCGATGCCCGCGTGACGGCCCAGCTGCTGCTGAAGGTGCGCGAGGAGGTCGCACGCCGCTTCGCACTGGACCTGGGCGATGCCGACGTGGACCATGCATTGCTGGCCACGCTGCAGAGGACGCCCGTGCGCTGGCTCAGGCGCGGCCTGGTGGAGCATGTGAAGGCGCAAAGACAGACTGCCTGAGCACAGGAAAAATTTCTGTCAAGAGCCGGTGTTGCGGACTTGGGCAAGGACAATCCCGCCCTTTCGTGCCCCGCGTATTGCTCAAGAAGAATTCCATGTCCGTGATCCAGGTTCGCCCCGCCACCCTGCGCGATGCCAAGGCCATCGCCGAGATCCACGTCGCTGCCAGCCAGGACGCCTACAAGGCGCTGCTGCCCGCCGCCGCGCTGGATGCGATGTCGGTGCAGAAGCGCCAGGCCTTCTGGCGCGAAGCCATCGACCTCTGCGAGCCGCAGGTCATCGTGGCCCATCTGGACAACAAGATCATGGGCTTCGTCGGCTTCGATCGTTCGCGCGACAAGGGCACGCCGGCCACCACCGGCGAGATCTGGGCCATGTTTGCCGACCCCGTCCACTGGGACAAGGGCGTGGGCCTGGCGCTGTGGGATGCAGCCCGCGACGGCCTGCAGGAAGAAGGCTGCACCAAGGCCACGCTGTGGTGCTACCTGCGCAACGAGCGTGCGCTGCGCTTCTTCGAACTGGCCGGCTTCAAGCGCGAGCTGGGCAGCGCCCGCACCACGGAAGTGGGCGGTTCGCGCGTCGAAGAGATCCGCCTGTTCCGCTCGCTGGTCTGAACCTGCTGCCGGTCGGCGACGACGCAAAAAAGCGCCCCGAGGGGCGCTTGCTTTTTTGCCGGCTTGAAGCCGATCAGCCGCGACGGCGGCGCGCCACGGCGCCCACGGCCAGCAGGCCGGTCAGCATCAGTGCGTAGCTCTCGGGTTCCGGCACGGCCGTCACGCTGAAGGCGGTCGTGTTGGGCAGCTGCGAGGCATAGCTGCCGTTCTTCGGGTTGCTGGTCCAGTTGGCGATGTTACCGACCAGCGGCTTGTACGCCGCCAGGCTGGCCTGGCCCGAGCGGTCGCCGATGTACTGCTCCCACTCGGCACCGCCGCCCAGTGCGATGGCGCCGTTGCCGATGCTCAGGCCGGTGTTGGCCAGCGTGCCGGCGGCGGCAGTGCCGAACGCGGTCGTCGTGATGGCGGCCAGGAAGGTGGGCGTGCCAGTCGCCGAGCTGGCGGTGTAGGCGTAGATCGAGTCCTCGTCCTGGTTGAGGCCGTAGTTGGTGCTGCCGCTGACGGCGGCGCGGCTCAGCGTGCCGACGCTGGCGGCCAGCGATGTGGTGTCGATCTTCGAGAAGCGGATGACGGTGCCGGCGGCGATGGTGGCGCTGCCGCTGACCCACTGGTGGTAGCTCTCGCCGCTGTTGAACGCGGAGCCGTTCCACTCGTTGTCGGTGAAATAGACCTTGGTGTTGGCGGCGATGTCGACAAAGGTCACCAGCGCCCAGCCGTCCTCGTCGGCATTGAGGGCGGTGAAGGAGACGTCACCGGCAGCCAGCGCGGCAACAGCGCTTTGCGAGACGAGGGCCGCGGCGGCAGCGGCGATCAGGGCGAGGTGCTTGGTCATGGTGTCGTGGCGGTTCAGGAGGGAGACGGGCGCACTGTCCCGCCCGGCAATGAAGACGCCATGACACCGCCCGTCGCCCGCCCCCCGCGGCTGCGGGGGGCTTGCCACTCAGGCCGCGTAGCCGCCGGTGGCCAGCGCCCAGCCGTCCGTGCCGTCGTCGTGGCGCTGCACGTGCACGGGGCAGAGCTTGCGGGCCGCGGCACGCTCCACCAGCGCCTCGGCCTGCTCGGGCGTCAGCTGCAGCGCGAAGCGCGTCCAGCGCTTCTGCACCAGCGGCAGCGTCCAGGCGTCTTCCAGCGCCCAGCGGATCTCGTGCGGCTGCTGCAGCTCGGCGGCGGCCAGCACGCGCGGCGCCAGCGCGAGCAGGAAGCGGTTGAAGTCCGTGCGGAGCTGATCGGTGGGCAGCAGCGCCTCCAGCCGGCTCAGGCGGGCGCTCCAGCCCGGCGTGGCGAGCTGGCGCGTGACCAGTGCCTGCAGCGCCTGGATGGGGTTGAACAGCCGCAGCCGGTTGGGCGGCAGCACGCGCAGCGGGATCTGCGCGGCTTCTTCATGGCTCAGCGGCGTGACGAAGCTGCTCAGCACGGCCAGGCGCTGCCACTGGGCTTCGTCCAGGCCGCCGATGCGGGTGATGGGGCCGGCGGCGCAGCTGGCGGCCATGTCCAGCAGCGCCTGGCGGCCGCGGCTGCCCTTGGCGCGGTTGGCGCGCTGGCTCATGACGGCCAGGTTGCCGGCGGCATAGCCGGCATCGTCGCGCACGCGGTCGACGCTGCGGTTGTCGTCGCCCAGCAGGTCGCGGGTGATGGGGCAGTGCGTGGTGTCCAGTTGCGCGAGGTGATGGGGCGTGAGCTGCACGTCCTCGTAGCTGCGGCCGCGTGCCCAGGCGTGCGTGCGCAGCGCCAGCCACAGCTCCACCTGGGGCGTGGCGGGCGTGCGCACGGCGCGGCCGCGGGCGGCCATCCAGCCTCGCTGCAGCGGCGACTGCGGGTAGAGGTGGGCGATGGGCGGCGTGATGCCGTGCAGCGCGTAGTCGCGGCCCAGCGCGAGGCCCACGCGCTCATGGGCGCTGACGACGGCGGGCGTGTCGTCCATGTCCAGCGTGAACTGGGCCAGGGCGGGGTGGGCGTGGATCTGGGCGGTGTGAACGGCTTGCATGGCGGGCTCCGAGGTTGAAGAGGCCTGGGCTGTGGATTCGCGGGCCTTGCAAGCAGTCTGTGAGCCGGCTGGCTCATGAGATGATCCACCGCGAAAACACTGTGAATATTTTCAGCAAAGGACGGAGCCCCACGCTCGCGCCGCTGGCTGCCCCCGAGGGGGCGCGCCAGCGGTTTCGGGCGGCCGGGCACCGCTGACCCATGGACCGCACCGAACGCTTCTACAAGATCGAGCACCTGATCCGCTCCCGCGGCTGCGTGTCCTTCGCGGCGCTGCTGGAGGCGCTGGAGGTGTCGCCTGCCACGCTCAAGCGCGACCTGGCCTACCTGCGCGAGCGGCTGGATGCGCCCATCGAGTACGACGCCGGCGAGAACGGCTACCGCTTCGGCCATCAGTGGCGCGGCGGCAAGCACGAGCTGCCGGGCGTGTGGTTCAACGAGGCCGAGCTGCACGCGCTGCTGACCATGCAGCAGATGCTGGCCGGGCTGGACGAGCAGGGCGTCGTCGGCCGGCACCTGCAGCCGATGTTCGACAAGATCACCGGCATGCTGGGCGTGGACGCCGCCGAGGCGGACGAGCTGCGCCGGCGCGTCAAGCTCATCGGCACGGCGCGGCGGCGCATGGCCAGCGACAGCTTCGAGACCGTCGGCAGCGCCGTCGTCAAGCGCAAGCGCCTGGCCATCCGGTACCGCAAGAAGACGGGCAGTGGTGGCGTCAGCGAGCGCGAGGTGTCGCCGCAGCGGCTGGTGCACCACCGCCATGCCTGGTACCTGGACGCCTTCTGCCACCGCAGCCAAGGACTGAGGCGCTTTGCGCTGGACGGCATCGAGGCGGCCACGCTGCTGGAGGCCGACGCGCAAGCCCTGGCGCTGGACGAGCTGGAAGCCGAGCTGGACCGCGGCTACGGCATCTTTGCCGGCGGCACGCCGCGCGAGGCCGAGCTGCTGTTCAGCGCCGAGGCGGCGGCCTGGGTGTCGCGCGAGGAATGGCACCCGGCGCAGCAGAGCGAGTTCCTGCCCGACGGCCGCTGGCGGCTGCGCCTGCCCTACGTCGACGACACCGAGCTGCTGATGGACCTGCTGCGCCATGCCGGCCAGGTGCAGGTGGTGGCGCCGGCCGAGCTGCGCGACGCTCACGCGGCGCGCCTTCGCCAGGCGGTGGCGGCGCTGTAGGACAAGCCCGCGTCGTTTGAGCGACGTCATGTTCACCGCATGCAATCACGTTAGGCTTATTCCGTGTCTGATTTCCAACCAGGAGCCCGTGATGAGTGATACCGCCCAAGCCAAGGAAAAGCTGGCCGCCGATTTCCGTGCCGTGATGGATGACATCGACGCACTGATGACCACCACCGGCAAGGACGTCACCGTCGAGGCCAAGGCGCTGCGCGCGCGCATCCAGGAACGCCTGAGCGGTGCGAAGGAAAAGCTGCTGGATGCCCAGCACGACGCCATCCAGCGCGCGAAGGATGCGGCTGTCGCGACCGACGACTACGTGCACGCCAAGCCCTGGCAGGCCATCGGCGTGGCCGCTGCCGTGGGCCTCGCCCTCGGCGTGCTGATCGGCCGCCGCTGATCAAGAGACTCTCTTGAGCGACGACCAGGAACCCGTCTCCGGGCCGCTGCGGCGGCTCGGCACCTCGCTGCTGACGCTGGGCCGCATCCGGCTTGAGCTGCTCGCCATCGAGGTGCAGGAGGAGAAGGAACGCGTCGCCGGCCTCGTGCTGTGGGCGGTGCTGGCCGCACTGCTGGCGGGATTTGCCGTCCTGATGCTGCTGGTGCTGGCCGTCGTCGCGCTGTGGGACAGCCACCCGCTGCTGGCGCTGGGCTCGGCCTCTGCCGTGCTGGTGGCTGCGGCTGCCGTGGCGCTGCGCCAGCTGAAGGCGTTGACGTCCCAACCGGCAACGCTGTTCCAGGCCAGCCTGGCCGAACTGCGTGACGATGCCGACGCGCTGCGTCGCCCTCAGCCGTGATTCCGCGCCTGCCTCACGACCCGGTGCAGCGCGCGGAGCGCAAGGCCAACCTGCTGCTGGCGTCGGCCGTGCTGCGTGGCCAGGTGCAGCGCGATGCCGATGACGTGGCCGGCCGCGCCGACGGCGTCGCCCGGCGCGTGCTGGTGGTGCGCAGCTGGCTGTCCGACCCGCTGGTGCAGGCCGCCGTGGGCGGCGGTGCGGCCTTGTTTGCCGCTGCCGGCCAGGGCCGGCGCCGCCGGCTGTGGGGCTTGCTGCGCTGGGGTTGGGTGGCGTGGCGGGTGTGGCGCGGCCGGTCTTCTACGCCGCGTTGACCTGCGGGCTGTCCCGTCCCCGGCCGTGCGCCGGGACGCCGGCCAGCTCACCCAGCCAGGGCATGGCCGAGTCGTGCCAGACCTGCAGCCGCGGCGGCAGGTCTGCGCGCTCGTTGACGCAGCCGAGCCGGATGTTCAGCGTGCGTGGCGTGTCCGCCTCGGTCGCGAACAGCTGCGTGCCACAGTCGCTGCAGAAGGCCTGCGCGCGCCGGTTGCCGCTGGCGGCCACTTTCACGTAATGCCTGGGCGAGCCGGTCAGCTCGACCTGCTCGACCGGCACCGGCAACACAGCCCGGAACGGCCCGCCGGAAATGATCTGGCAGTCCGCGCAATGGCAGGCGAAGACCTTGCTGGGGTCCGCCAGCGCAGTGAAGCGGATGGCCCCGCAGTGGCATTGGCCGGTGATCTTCATGAGTTTCCTTCCAGCAGTTTGAGCAAGTGGGCCGAGCGCCGGGCCGCTCCCAAGCCGGCCCTTGGGCGATGTGCATGCGGCTCGATGCCGCATGCATCGCCGTCCCCGCGGGGGACCGACCAGGCTCGCTCGCGTTCAGCGACGCGAACCTGGGCGAGGGGCGTCAGCTTTCGGCCGCGTCCAGCCGCTTCATGCGCTCGCTCTGCCAGTAGACGTCGTCACCGCCCAGGCCGTCGAGGTTGGCACGATTGAGCACGCGGGCCAGCACGAACAGCAGGTCGGACAGGCGGTTCAGGTACTGGCGCGGCGCGGCGTGCAGCGTCTCCTGCGCAGCCAGCGTGATGACGGCGCGCTCGGCGCGGCGGGCCACGGTGCGGCACACGTGCGCGAGCGCGGCGCTGCGCGTGCCGGCCGGCAGGATGAATTCCTTGAGCCGCGGCAGGTGCTCGTTGTAGTGCGCCAGCGCCTCGTCCAGCCGCAGCACGGCGGCGTCCTTCAGCAGCGAGCCGCCAGGCCAGGACAGTTCGCCGCCGAGGTTGAACAGCTCGTGCTGGATGGTGACGAGGAGGTCGCGCACGTCGGCCGGCAGCGGCTCGGCCAGCAGCACGCCGAGCTGGGAGTTCAGCTCGTCGACGTCGCCCATGGCCTGCACGCGCAGGTGGTCCTTGGGCACGCGGCTGCCGTCGCTGAGGCCGGTGGTGCCGTCGTCGCCGGTGCGGGTGGCGATCTGGGAGAGGCGGTTGCCCATGTGGCGGTCTTGCAGGGGTTGCGAGGCCGCCATTGTCCCCAGACGCGCTCAGTGCCGCCGGCCGCTGCGGTGGAAGGCCGGCTTGTGGACAGGGGTTGGGTGGGGGCGCAGGCCGGTGGCCGGGGGGACGCGTGGCCGTGGCGGGGCGTCGTGCGGCGGCGGCGGTGCGTTGAACAGGTCGCGCCAGCGCAGCGTCAGCAGGTCGAAGCGCACGGCGCCGAAGACGATGAGCGCGGCGGCGGCCAGCACCAGCAGCCAGGTCAGGGTGGGGTCCATGGCGGTCTCCCAGGGTCGACGTGCGGCCATGCTGGCACCGGCGCGCGCGGGCTGCAACACAATCGTTGACCGCCGTCGTCGGAGTTGGCCATGAACGCGCCCGAATCTCGTTTCTCCCCCGCCCCGCCGTTGCCCGCCGCGCTGCTGGAGCGCCTGCGCGCCGAGTTCGGCGAGCGCTGCTCGACCGCGACGGCGGTGCGCGAGCAGCATGGCCGCGACGAGTCGGTGTTCGACGTGCCGCCGCCGCAGGCGGTCGTTTTCGCGCAGAGCGAGGCCGAGGTGGCGCGCGTCGTGGTCCTGTGCGCGCAGCACCGCGTGCCGGTCATTCCCTACGGCGCGGGGTCGTCGCTGGAAGGCCATCTGCTGGCCGTGCACGGCGGTGTGAGCCTGGACGTGTCCCGCATGGACCGCATCCTGCGCGTGGATGCCGAGGACCTGACGGTCACCGTGCAGCCCGGCGTCACGCGCAAGGCGCTGAACGAGGCGCTGCGGCACGAGGGCCTGTTCTTCCCCATCGACCCCGGCGCCGATGCGAGCCTGGGCGGCATGGCCGCCACGCGCGCCAGCGGCACGAACGCAGTGCGCTACGGCACGATGCGTGAGAACGTGCTGGGGCTGCGCTTCGTGGCGGCCAGCGGCGAGGTCGTGCGCACCGGCTCGCGCGCGAAGAAGAGCAGCGCCGGCTACGACCTGACGCGTCTGCTGGTCGGCAGCGAGGGCACGCTGGGCGTCATCACCGAGCTGACGGTCAAGGTGCACCCGCTGCCCGAAGCGGTCTCGGCGGCCATCTGCTTCTTCCCCGGCATCGACGCGGCGGTGCGCACGGCCATGCAGGTCATCCAGATCGGCGTGCCCATCGCCCGCTGCGAACTGCTGGACGCGAACGCGATCCGGGCCGTCAACGCGCATGACAGGCTGCGCCTGAAGGAGCAGCCCATGCTGCTGATGGAGTTCCACGGCAGCGAGGCCGGTGTGGCCGAGCAGGCGGCCACCGTGCAGGCCGTGGCCGACGAGCATGGCGGCGAGGCCTTCGAGTGGGCGACGACGCCCGAGGCCCGCACGCGGCTGTGGACGGCGCGGCACCACGCCTACCTGTCGGGCCTGCAGATGCGCCCCGGCTGCCGCGCCGTGACGACGGACACCTGCGTGCCCATCTCGCGGCTGGCCGAGAACATCGACGCGTCCATCGCCGAGGTGGAGGCCGCCGGCCTGCCGTATTTCATCGTCGGCCATGTGGGCGACGGCAACTTCCACATGGCCTATCTGCTGGACCCGGCCCGGCCCGACGAGCTCGCCACGGCCGAGCGGCTCAGCGCGCAGATGGTGGCGCGGGCCCTTGCGCTGGAAGGCACCTGCACGGGCGAGCATGGCATCGGCCTGCACAAGCAGCGCTTCCTCGTCGACGAGACCGGCGAGGCGGCGGTGGCGATGATGCGGGCGGTGAAGGAGGTGCTGGACCCGCTCGGGATCATGAACCCGGGCAAGATTTTTGGAGCCTGACAGGGATGAAGATCGTTGACCGGTCGATGCTGATGGTGGGTGGCGCGGCCGCTGTGGCTGCATTGCCCATCGGTGCGCTGGTGAGCGACGGAGTCTTGTCACCGATGAGCACGGGCCTGTCCTTGGGCGCAGGCATCGTGGCGGTGCTGTGGCTCTTCGTACTCGTTGCCATTGGCTTGGTCGAAGGGCTCGACGGCGCCGTTGGTGCACTGCTCGGGCTCATGACGTACGCCACGGTGCTTGCCGTGTTCGCATTTCAGCCCTGGGGCTCAAGCAGTCCCTACAACGTGGGTGAACGTTTCATGCTTTTCGCTGTGGGACTGATGACCCTTGTCCTCTACCCCGTTGTCGTGGGCGGGGTGCTGGGCCTTGCTGCCAAACGGGTGCGGCTGAGCCGCCAGTCTCGGTCCACGACGACCGCCTGAGCGAGGCTCACCTGCCCAACGACGGCCTCAGCAGCAGCGCCGACGCCAGCCCCGCCGTGCTGGCGCCAGAATGCGCCGCATGCAACGCCGCCCCTTCCTCACCGGCCTGACGCTGGCCGCACTCGCCCGCCCCGGCCTCGCCGCGGCGGCCCCGGACTTCGCCGCGCTGGAGCGCAGCGTGCAGGGCCGGGTGGGCTTCTTCGCCGTCGACACCGGCAGTGGCCGCACCGTGGCCCACCGGGCCGACGAGCGCTTCTCCACCGCGTCCACGTTCAAGGTCCTGCTGGCCGCGCGCGTGGCGCAGGGCGTGGAGGGCGGGCGCTGGCGCTGGGAGGACGAGGTCACGCTGCACCGGAGCGAGCGCGTGGCGCACTCGCCGGCCTTCGACCGCCTGCTGCCGCGCGGCAAGGCCACGCTGGCGGAGCTGTGTGCCGGCATCGTCATCGAGAGCGACAACCCCTGCGCCAACGTGCTGCTGCGTCACTGCTGCGACTCGCCGGCCGGCCTGACGATGTGGCTGCGCCAGCAGGGTGACGACGTGACCCGGCTGGACCGCTGGGAGACCGAGCTCAACGAGAACGCGCCTGGCGACCCGCGCGACACCAGCACGCCGCGGGCGTTCGCGAAGACGCTGCGTCACCTGCTTCTGGGCGAGGGGCTGTCGCGCACGAACCAGGCACGGCTGTGGGCCGACCTGCAGGCGTCGCAGACGGGGCTCAAGCGCCTGCGCGCCGGCGTGCCGGATGCCAGCTGGCGCGTCATCGACAAGACCGGCACGGGCTACCGCGGCGCCGTCAACGACGTGGCGCTGGTGTTCCCGCCGGACGGCCGCTCGCCGTGGGTGGTCGTCGCGCTGCAGTCGGACTCGAAGGCGTCGAACGACGAGTTGTCGGCCAACCTGGCCGCGGCCATGCGCCTGCTCGTGAAGGCCTGGGGCTGACGCATGAAAAACGCCGCCCGCAGGCGGCGTTGCCGAGGTGGCGCGCGCGGCTTAGAACAGCGCCTTGAACTGCAGCCCGTAGCTGCGGGGCTCGTTGATGAAGCCGGTCAGGTTGTTGAAGTCGATGGCCCCGGTCACGCGGACCTGGTTGGTGATGTTGCGGGCGAAGCCGGCCACCTCGTACTTGCCGTTGTCCCACACATAGCCCACGCGCAGACCGCCTTCCGTGAGGGCCTTGCCGGTGAACTCGGTGGCCTCGTACAGGAAGAAGTTGACCTTGGAGCGGTAGGCCCAGTCGGTGTAGACGTAGACCTCGTCGCCGCTGGCCAGCGGGATGCTCCAGCGGGCGGTCAGGTTGGCCGTCCACTTGGGCGCGTTGGGCAGCGGGTTGCCGTCCACCATCGCGTTGCCGTTGGCGATGGGGTCCTGCACCGTCGGGAAGGCGCCCGCCACCTTCAGCGAGCCGCCCGGCGGCACGCTTAAGGACGCGTCCTTGATCTTCGTGTTGTTCAGCGAGCCGCCGACCGTGACGAGGAAGTCCGGCGTGATCAGCGCCTCCAGGTTCAGCTCGGCGCCGTTGCCGGTGGCCTTCTTCGCGTTGAGCAGGCGCGTGGCGTTGGTGCTGCCGCCCACAGCCGTGAGCTGCAGGTCCTTGACGGTGTAGGTGAACAGCGAGCCGGAGATGCGCAGCGTGCGCTTGAGCAGTTCGCTCTTGAAGCCCACCTCGTAGGAGTTGACGCTTTCCGGGCCGGCCTGCGACTGGCCGGCGAAGGCCGACGCGTTCTGCATCGACGACGCGCGGAAGCCGTTGGCGAAGCGGGCGTAGAGGTTGGTCGTGGCGTCCAGCTTGTAGGTGGCCGACAGGTCGCCGCTCCACTTGCCGTCATCCGTGCTGGCCGAGGTGCCGGTGGACGTGTTGAACAGGCCCGTGCCGGCGTGGGTGGTGGACAGGTCCTTCTTGTCCTTGGTGTAGCGCAGGCCGCCGCGCAGCTTCAGCTCGGGGCTGAAGGCGTAGTTGAGCGAACCGAACACTGCCGCGGCCTTGTTGGTCTGCGCCGTGTAGATGTGGTCGACGTCGGCGTGCGTCGTCGTGTTGTAGGTGATGTTGTCGATCGTGTACTTCTCGTCGAAGAGGTACACGCCGGCCTGCCAGCTCAGCGGCCCGGCGGTGTTGGACTCCAGGCGCACTTCCTGCGTCAGCTGGCGGTGGCCGTTCATGCCGCTGCCGGTCTCCGACTGGAAGGGGATGCCGGCGCCGCCGGCGGGGCCGCCGTCGATGTCGCCGCGGGACAGCGGCTTCACGTGCTCGTAGCCGCTGATCGCGTAGATGTTCAGCTCGGGCAGCGACCACTTCAGGCGCAGGCTGGCACCGGTCTGCTTCAGCGTCTGGTCGTTGACGCCGTTGAAGGCAACCTTGTCGGTGCTGAAGCCGTCGGCCAGGTCGTTGGTGCCGCGCTTGATGGCGTTGGCACGGAACAGGCGCGGGCTGCCGTTGAGGTCGCGCAGGTGCACGTTGGCCAGCGCGCTGAACTGCTTGTGCGGCTCGTACAGCACCTGGGCGCGCACGGCGGTGTCGCGGTAGCCCTCGGTCTTGGGCGTCACGGCGCCGGGGTCGGTGTTGTCCACCCAGTCCGCGCGGCGCTGGCTTTGTGCGGAGATGCGTGCAGACCAGTCGCCCGACAGCGGCAGGTTGGCCGCGCCCTCGAGGTTCAGCGTGCCTTCGCTGCCGGCGGTCACGCTGGCGTAGCCGTCCTGGCGGTGGCTGGGCTTCACGGAGTCGAACTTGACGACGCCGGCCGGCGTGTTGCGGCCGAACAGCGTGCCCTGCGGGCCGGCCACCACTTCCACCGCGGCGGTGTCGAAGATGGGGAAGCCCTTCAGGATGGGGTTCTCCTGGATCACGTCGTCGACGATGACGCTGACCGGCTGCGACGCGTTGAGGCGGAAGTCGGTGTTGCCGTAGCCGCGGATGTAGAAGCGCGGGAAGGCGCGGCCGAAGCTGGACTCGATGTTCAGGCTGGGCACGCGGCCGGACAGGAAGCGCAGGTCCTGGCCGCCGGAGGCCAGCACGTCGAGCTTCTCGCCGCTGATCTTGCTGACGGCATTGGGCACGTCCTGGATGTTCTCGGCACGGCGCTCGGCCGTGATGACGACGGTTTCGAGCTGGCTGCGGTCCTTGGCCGGGGCCTCCTGGGCCAGGACGGGAAGGGCGGTGCTGAGGGCGAGGGCCAGCAGGCTCAGGCGCGGAACGTTCATCGGGCGACAACTCCAAAAAATAGAGCCCCAACTGCAGGGCCGCGGCGATTGTTGGGGGCGGCCGAGGGGCGCCAGGCACCCGCGGCACGGGTGTTGCAAAAGTCTGACGGGGTAGTCAGTTTCGAGACGGGCGACGCTGGTGCGCCCGCACCGGCGCGGCGCCTGGCCGCACGAGAATGCGGCGCATGACCCCTTCACCGGCCCCCGGCCCGATGCGATGACCAACGCCAGCCGGCGCCAGTACGAGGCACGCATGCACCGCGTGCAGGCCCACATCGACCGCCACCTGGACCGTCCGCTGGACCTGGAGGCGCTGGCCGGCGTGGCGCATTTCTCGCCGTACCACTTCCACCGGCTGTTCCTCGCGTGGACCGGCCAGACGCTGGGCGACTACCTGGCGCGGCGCCGGCTGGAGAAGGCGGCGCAGCGGCTGCGCGGCCAGCCCGACTCGACGGTGCTGAGCATTGCGCTGGGTGTGGGCTACGGCTCGGCCGAGGCGTTCTCGCGGGCGTTCAAGGCGCGCTTCGGGCATTCGCCGTCGCAGTGGCGCAATCTCGATCAGGCCGACAGCAATCTGTATCAGGTCAGCGCGTGGCTGGACGGCGAGCATGGCTTCTCTTCCAACTCCGACGAAAGAGATCCCGTGAACGTCCGCCTCATCGACCGCCCGCCCGTCCGCATGGGCTATCTGCGCTACCAGGGGCTGTATGGCCCCGCACTGGGTCGCTTCTGGGCCGAGACCTTCAACCCCTGGCTGGCGACACAGAACCTGGGTGCCGTGGCGCGCTTCGGTATCGGCCATGACGACATCAGCCTGGTCCCGCCCGAGCAGTGCCGCTACGACGCCGGCGTGGCCGTGCCCGACGACTGGGTGCCGAGCGGCGGCGCGCTGGTCACCGAGCTGCCGGGCGGCCGCTACGCCACGCTGGACTTCGTCGGCACGGCTGTCGAGATCGTCGGCGCCTGGCAAGACCTGATGGGCCGCTGGCTGCCGTCCAGTGGCCTGCAGCTGGATGCGCGGCCCTGCTTCGAACACTACGGGCCGAACTCGACGTTCGACTGCAGGACCGGCGTGTTCGACTGCGAGCTGTGCATCCCGGTGGCGCCGTTGTGATGCTTCGCTGCGCGCCTAAGCGTCAACAGTGACCGGCGGCGCACAGTGGCGGCTCATCGACACGAGGAGCCGCCATGCCCGCCATCACCTGCTTCATCCGCTACGAGCTGGACCCGTTCCAGCGCGAGGCCTTCCGCACCTATGCCGAGAACTGGCGCCGCATCATTCCGCGCCTGGGTGGCCGGCTGCTGGGCTACTGGCTGCCGTGGGAAGGCAGCAACCACGAGGCCTGGGGCCTGGTGGGCTTTGATTCGCTGGCCGACTACGAGGCCTACCGCGCGCGGCTGAAGGCCGACCCCGAGGCGCGGGCCAACTTCGAGTTCGCCCAACAGCAGCGCTTCATTGCCCGGGAGACGCGGACTTTCTGTGAGGATGTGCAGCCATGATGGCTGTCATCTTCGAAGTCCAGCCCACGCCCGAAGGCCGCGGCGCCTACCTGGACCACGCCGCCGCGCTGAAGCCGCTGCTGGAGCGCATGGACGGCTTCATCTCGGTGGAGCGCTTCCAGAGCCTCGCGCAGCCGGACAAGCTGCTGAGCCTATCGTTCTGGCGCGATGAGGATGCCGTGCGCGGCTGGCGCGAGATGGAACGCCACCGTGCCGCCCAGACCGCTGGCCGCGGCGGGCTGTTCGCCGACTACCGGCTGCGCGTGGCGCACGTGGTGCGCGACTACGGCCTGCATGACCGCGAGCAGGTGCCCCGGTGAGTGCTGCGCCGGGCCGCCCCAAGCAAGCTCACTCCCGCTTGGCGGGACAGGCCGCAGGCCGAAGGGTGCCCCATTGAACGCCGAGCCGCGCCTGGCCCGCGTCGCCGCGGCCATCGCCGACCCGACGCGGGCGCGCGTGCTCGCGCGGCTGCTGGACGGCCGCCTGCACACGGCCGGCGAACTGGCCGCGCATGCCGGCGTGAGCGCCGCGACGATGTCGGCGCACCTGAAGCTGCTCGTCGACGAAGGCTTGGCCAAGGTCAGGCCGCAGGGCCGGCACCGCTACTTCGGCCTGGCGGATGGTGATGTGGCGCATGCGCTGGAAGCGTTGCTGCGCGTGGCCGATGGCCGCGATGCCGGACCGGCCGCCGACCTGAAGCGCTGGCAGAAGCCGGCCATGCGCGGGCTGCGGCATGCGCGCAGCTGCTACGGGCATCTGGCCGGGGAGCTGGGCGTTCGCTGGCGCGAGACGCTGCTTGCCAACGGCTGGGTGACGGCAACGCCGGACGGGCGCTATGAAGTCAGCGCAGCAGGGCGTGAAGCGTTGGCGGCCTTGATGCCTGAAGGCGTGGTCTGCGAGGGCCGCGCGCTCTACGACTGCGTCGACTGGTCTGAACGCCGCGACCATTTCGCGGGGCCGCTCGCGGTGGCGTGGCTGGAGGCGATGGTGAGTCGGGGCTGGGTGCGGCGCGTCGGCGAGTCGCGGGCGTTGACCCTCACGCCGCCAGGCGTGCGGGCGTTGATGAACGGTTTGTTGGCCCGGCCGGTGGGCTGAGCGGATCGGGTCGTCGCTCGGGACGATGTACAACGCGCGCCATGAACACCCTTCGCACCCGCATCGCCACGCTGGCCGACCTCGACGTCGTCGCCCCGCTCTTCGACGCCTATCGCCAGTTCTATGAGCAGGCGCCCGACGCCGCGGCCGCGCGGCACTTCATCCGCGACCGGCTGCAGCGCGACGAGTCCGTCATCCTGCTGGCCCTGAACGACGCGCAGCAGGCGCTCGGCTTCTGCCAGCTCTACCCGCTGTTCTGCTCCATCGACGCCATGTCCATCTACCAGTTGTCGGACCTGTTCGTCGCGCCCGAGGCGCGGCGCTCGGGCGCCGGTCGCGCGCTGCTGCTGGCGGCCGAGCGCCATGCGAAGAACACCGGCCGCACGCGGCTGGAGCTGACGACGGCGCGCACCAACAAGACGGCGCAGTCGTTGTACGAGTCGCTGGGCTGGCAGCGCGACGAGGTGTACTTCGCCTACGCCCGGCGCGTGGAGGCCTGACATGAGTGCCGCTGCCGAGACGCCGCTGGGCCAGATCTGCATCCAGGTCCATCCGGCGCGGGCGCCGGGGCTGGACGTCGCCCGGCTGGCCGAGGCCTGCGAGGCCGCCGCGCGGCGCACGCCGGGTGTCGTTGGCTTTGGCGTCAGCGAAGGCGAGGACGAGGGCGCCTACGTGAATCTCGTCTTCGCCGCCGAGGACCCGTTGCAGGCGTGGCCGCCGCTGTGGGCCGCGCTGCGCGCGCTGGCCGAGTTCGGCGCGCTGCTGCCGGATTGCTGCCTGGGCATGTGCACGGGTGAGCAGGGCTGGGACGACTACCGGCTGCTGCACCACTTCGACCCTGACGTGGCGCTCGACGGCCCCGGCGACGGCTGTGGCGTCTGAACCACCCACGGGGTGACGGGGCATGGCGCCGTTGATCGGCGGCGCGGCGCCCGGTGGGCAGAATCACGCGCCTTGTCACTCAGGGCGTTCACATCATGGCTTGGCTGTTGCTCGTCGTCGCGGGCCTGTTGGAAGTGGGCTGGGCCATCGGCCTCAAGTACACCGAGGGCTTCACGCGCCCGCTGCCCACCGTGGCCACCATCACCGCGATGGTGCTCAGCGTGGGCCTGCTGGGCGTGGCGATGAAGACGCTGCCCGTGGGCACCGCCTACGCGGTATGGGTGGGCGTGGGCGCGGTGGGCACGGCGGCGCTGGGCATGGTGCTGTTCGGCGAGGCGGCGACCGTGGGCCGGCTCGTCAGCCTGGGGCTGATCGTCGCGGGCATCGTGGGGCTGAAGCTCGCGAGCTGATTCAGCCGTGCTGGGGCGGCACGCTCCAGCGCTTGGTCACGTCACCGCGCGTGTTGACGCTTTCCAGGTTCACCGCGAAGCCCCAGAGCCGGCCGACGTGCTTGAGCACTTCCTGCGCGCTGTCGTGCAGCGGGCGGTTGAGGTGCTGCTGGTGGCGCAGCGTCAGCGACCGGTCGCCGCGCAGGTTGACGTTCCAGACCTGGATGTTGGGCTCGCGCGTGGACAGGTCGTACTGGCGTGACAACGCCTGGCGCAGGTGGCGGTAGCCGCCTTCGTCGTGGATGGCCGAGATCTCGTACTCGCTCTTGGCCTCGTCGTCGAGGATGGCGAACAGCCGGAAGTCGCGCATGATCTTCGGGCTCAGGTACTGGCCGATGAAGCTCTCGTCCTTGAAGTTGCGCATCGCGTGGTCGAGCGTGGGTAGCCAGTCGCTGCCGGCGATGTCGGGGAACCAGTCGCGGTCTTCGGCGGTCGGGTTCTCGCAGATGCGCTTGATGTCGGTGTACATCGCGAAGCCCAGCGCATAGGGGTTCAGGTTGGCGCCGGGGTGCTGGTAGACGACGTTGGTGTGGGACTTCAGCCACTCGATCATCATGCCGTCCGACAGGTAGCCGTCGTCGTACATCTGGTTGAGCAGCTTGTGATGCCAGAACGTCGCCCAGCCTTCGTTCATGACCTGGGTCTGCCGCTGCGGATAGAAGTACTGTGCGATCTTGCGCACGATGCGCACGATCTCGCGCTGCCAGGGCTCCAGCAGCGGCGCGTTCTTCTCGATGAAGTACAGCAGGTTCTCCTGCGGTTCCTCGGGGAAGCGGCGGCTCTCGGCCGCTTCGTCGGGGCGATCGGGCTTCTTGGGCAGCGTGCGCCACAGGTCGTTGACTTGCGACTGGGCGTGCTGTTCGCGGTCCTTCAGCCGTGCACGCTCCTCGGCCAGCGACAGCTTGGCCGGGCGGCGGTAGCGGTCCACGCCGTGGTTCATCAGTGCGTGGCAGC
>JAYSCT010000051.1:0-31992 GCA_041914785.1 Roseateles sp. | reverse complement strand
GCAAGACCTGCGACATCAAGGACCCGACGCAGAACATCGTCTGGGTCACGCCCGAAGGCGGCGGTGGCCCCAACTACGCGGGCATGTAAGCCCCCAACTCGAAGCCGGCAACACGCCGGCTTTTTGTTGCCCGTGACCGGGCGCGCCGATAGACTGGTTTTTCATACAGGCATCGGCGCGGAGGCAGCGTGAGCGCAGGAAAGATCAGGGTCGGCATCGGCGGCTGGAACTTCGAGCCGTGGCGCGACAACTTCTATCCCAAGGGCTGGCCGCAGGCCCGCGAGCTGGAATATGCGAGCCGCCGGCTCACGGCCATCGAGATCAACAGCACCTACTACGGCGCGCAGAAGCCGGCCACCTTCGCCAAGTGGCGCCAGGAATCGCCCGACGGCTTCCAGTTCTCGCTGAAGGCCATCCGCTTCGCGACGCAGCGCCGCGTGCTGGCCGATGGCGCCGACTCCATCCGGCGCTTCATCGACTCCGGCATCGCCGAGCTGGGCGACAAGCTGGGCCCCATCGTCTGGCAGCTGGCGCCGACGCACAAGTTCGACGCGGCCGACCTGACGGCCTTCCTGGAACTGCTGCCGGCCAGCGTCGACGGCCTGCCGCTGCGCCACGCGCTGGACGTGCGGCACGCCAGCTTCCAGTGCCCCGAGTACCTGGCGCTGGCGCGGCAATACCGGGCGGCGACGGTGTTCACCGAGTCCGACGACTACCCCGCCATCGCCGAGCCCACGGGCGACTTCGTCTACGCGCGCATCATGCGCACGCAGGCCGACGAGCCGCTGGGCTGCAAGCCCGAGGTGTTCCCGGCGCTGGCCGCGGCCGCGCACACCTGGGCGCAGGGCGGCGAACCCGACGGCGTGCCGCGCATCGAGCCGCCCGCCCCGGCCGCCGCGCCGCGCGACGTGTTCGTCTTCTTCATCAGCGGCGCCAAGGAGCGCGCGCCGCATGCCGCGATGGCGTTGCGGCGGGCGCTGGGCGAGACGGTCCCGGCCTGAGAGCTTGAGAGTTTTTCTCCGCGGCCCCGCAGCTGGCATGCGTCTGGCTTGCCAAGAGTCATGAGTCAGCCCAAGCACCAAGACAGCGCGAGCGGAGGTTTGTTCGAGGATCCGGCGCCGCAGGACGAGCAAGCAACTGCAGCGGTAGCGCAGGCACGCTCCGGCGCGCTGTGCAGGCAGCCGCCACGGCTGCTGCAACCCAACCGCAAGCAGATCGAACTGCGCGCATCGGACCTGGAGTCGCTGCTGGGCGAGGACCACCGCGCCCGCCTGGTGTGGGGCTACGTTGAGCAGCAGGACCTGAGCCGCCTGAGCGCGGCGATCAAGGCGCGTGGCAGCAACGCCGGGCGCTCGGCCATCGACCCGCGCATCCTGTTCGCGCTGTGGCTGTACGCCACGCTCGACGGCGTGGGCAGTGGGCGCGAGGTGGCGCGGCTCACGCGCGAGCACGACGCCTACCGCTGGATCTGCGGCGGCGTGTCGGTGAACTACCACGCGCTCAACGACTTCCGCTCGGGCCACGAGGCACTGATGGACGAAGTGCTGACGGCCAACGTCGCGGCGCTGGCCGCAGCCGGAGCGATCAGCCTGGAGTGCGTGGCGCAGGACGGCATGCGGGTGCGGGCCGACGCGGGGGCGGCGTCGTTCCGGCGCCAAGCCAGCCTGCAGCAGCACCTGGCCGACGCGGGGGAGCTGGTCAAGAACGTCAAGCAGTGCGCCCAGGCCGACCCTGCCGCTGCCAGTCGCCGGGCCCGGGCCGCGCGCGAGCGTGCGGCCCAGGAGCGCCAGGAGCGCATCCGCCAGGCGCTGGCGCAACTGCCGCAGGTGCAGGCCGCCAAGCGGCGCAATGGTGACAAGCCCGAGGACGCCCGCGTGAGCACCACCGACGCCGATGCGCGGGTGATGAAGATGGGTGACGGCGGCTTCAGGCCGGCGTTCAACGTGCAACTGGCCACGACCTGCGCGGAGCAAGTGATCGTCGGCGTGGCCGTGACCAACGTGGGCAGCGACATGGCGCAGATGGCGCCGATGGTCGAGCAAGTCGTCGAACGCACGGGCAGCACGCCCGAGCAATGGCTGGTCGACGGCGGGTTCCCTTCGCACGAGCAGATCGATGGGGTGCACGAGCACACCCAAGGCAAGACCGAGGTCATCGCGCCGGTGCCCGAGTCCAAGGGCAAGGCCGGCAAGGATGGCGACGACACCCCACCGCCAGACAAGCACCAGCGCAAGCCCGGCGACTCCGAAGCGGTGGCGCAGTGGCGAGCGCGCATGGCCGACGAGGCCATCAAGGACATCTACAAGCAGCGCGCGGCCACGGCCGAGTGCGTCAACGCGTTGGCGCGCAACCGGGGATTGCAGCGCATGCCGGTGCGCGGGTTGAGCAAGGTGCGCGCGGTGGCCTGCCTGTTTGCGCTGGCGCACAACCTGATGCGCATGGTCAAGATCGCGCCGCAGTTGCTGGGTCTGGCCACAGGTGCGTCCGCGATGAGCCGGGTGGCGGCATGAGGGGGCCTGGCGTGAATCATCGCCACCAATCAGCCATGGCAGGGCCCGCGAAGGCGCTACAGAGCGCGTCGCCCGCGCCTGCGACGCACCTCCTGGCTGGCATCGCAACGCTTGCTCCGCGCCGATCTGCCGTTGGTGGCGATCAAATGCTTCTCAGGCTCTGAGCCCTCCAAGCTCTACTTCGCCGCGGCCACCGGCTCCGCCGCGCGCGCGACCACCTCGATGGGCGCACGCGCCGCGATGTGGTCGCGGAAATAGGCCTGCACGCCCTCCGCGGTCACCGCCTGCAAGCCGGCGACTTCGGCCTGCATGGCGGCTTTCATGCGCGGGTCCGCCTGGATGCGCGGCAGCCACAGCAACCAGTAGCTGGCGCTCTCAGACGCCTTCAACGCGCTCTCCACGCGCGGCTGCCTGGCGCGCGCCAGCTCGTCGGCGCTGACGGGCTGGTCGGCCAGTTCGCGCAGCTGGGCGCGCAGCAGCTCGCGAACGACCTCGAACTTCTCGGGCGGCGTTTCGATGGTCACGAACAGCCGGCCCGAGCCCGGCACGTCCAGCGAGCCGCTCGTCCCGGCCTGCGGTGAATAGGTGATGCCCAGCGTCGCGCGCACCGTGTCCGTCAGCCGGGCCCGCAGCAGCGCGCCGGCCACCCGGCCGGTGTAGGACAGCGCCGGGTCCGCCCAGGGGTCGGGCATGGACCAGTACCAGCCCAGCACCGCCTGGTCCGCCCGACCGCGGTGGTAGACCACGTGGGGCGCACCGCCGCCTGCCACGGGCTCGAGCTTCAGCTCGGCGCGCGGCTGGTGGGGCCGCTCGTCGCCGGCGCCGAAGGTGGCCTGCACTGCCGCAATGGCCGCCTCTTCGGTCACGTCGCCAACGACGACGATGTCCGCGGCGCCGGCCAGCGCCGGCTTCAGGATGACCGGGAGCTCGTCGGCCCGCGTGGCCCTCACGTCGGCCGCACTGGGCGGCAGGCCCAGGCGGGCATCGCCGCGGTTCATGACACGCGCGACCTCGCGCTCGTGCACGGCGGCCGGCCGCGACTCCAGCGCGCCCACCTGGCTGCCGCCCAGCGCGGCCAGCTTCTCGCCGAACTCGGGGCGAAAGCCGGGATCGCGTGCATGGGCGGCCAGCAGCTGCAGCTGGGCCAGCAGGTCGGCGGGCCGGGTCATGCCCGACAGCGTGAACGCCTGCGTGCCCGCGCCGAAGCCGACTGTGATGCGCTTGCCGCTGCGCTGGCGCCACTGCTGGATCTCCGCCGCCGAGCGCTGGCCGGTGCCGCCCGTGATGACGGCAGAGCCCAGCGCCCAGATGGCATGCCAATGCCGGGGGGCGATGCCGGCGCGCCCCTGGCCCAGCTGCACGCGCACGCTCACGCTGTCCTTCTGCAGCGAGGTGCTCTTGATGACCAGCCGCGTGCCGTTGGCGAACTGGACATTCGTCGTGCCCAGCTCGGCGTCCCGCGTGCGGGACACGATGGCGCTGGGCAGGCCGAAGTCGGTGTAGGGCCAGTCCGCCAGCGCGACGGCCACCGGCTCGGCCACCGGCCGCGCCATCGCCTCCGCCAGCTTCTGCGCCAGCGCCTCGACACCGACAGCGCCGGACTGCGTGCTGCGGAACAGCAGCGGCTGGGGGCCTCCGAAGCAGTCGCGCAGCGCGGCGGTCAGCTCTTCGGGTTGCAGGCTGGCCAGCAGCGGCTCCGTCTCGGTCAGCGCCTGCTGCGCGCTCAGGTAGGGCGCGTGCGGCTGGACTGCGTTGATCAACCGGTCCGCAATCGCCGCATGCGGCCGCGTCGGCTCCTGGGCCAGGCGCGCCTGCATCTGGCTGCGCACGCCCGGCAACAGGCGCTGCATGTCGGTCTCGGTCACGCCATGCACCAGCAGCAGCCGCAGCTCGGCCACCGCGGCATCGAGCGCGACGCTCCAGCGCCCCGGTTGCGCCTGCACCGACAGCTGGGCCAGACCGGCCACACCGTACACGGAGGCCTGCACGCTGGCCGTGGCGCCCAGCATCGGGCTGCCCGGCTGCTGCGCGCGATCCCTCAGGCGCTGGTTGAGCGCACTGACGGCCAGGCCCTGCACCAGGAACTCGCGCGAGACCGCCGGCGTGTGCGGGCGGACATCCACCGGCCGCAGCCAGGTGAGCGCGAGCGCGCTCGGGGCGTCCGGGGTCACGCGCTCGACGACGGGGCGCGTCGGGCTGGGCACGCCCAGTTCCACGCTGTCTGGCGATGCGTTGTTGCGCCAGTCGCCAAAGCGCTCGCGGATCTGGCGCTCCACGGCGTCCACGTCGATGTTGCCCACGACGATCAGCGTCGCGTTGTCGGGCCGGTAGTTGGCCGTGTAGTAGCGGCGCAGGCGTTCGGCCGTGGCGGCGCGGACGGTCTCGATGCGGCCGATGGGCAGGCGTTGCACCACCCGCGTGCCCTCCAGCTGTTGCTGCAACTGCGCCACGCCGGCTCGCCGCGACGGCAGGTCGCGCACGCGCTCCTCGGACAGGATGACGCCCTTCTCCTGCTCGATGAGCTGCGGGTCCAGCGTCAGCCGCTCGCCGATCTCGCGGAACAGCATCAGCCCCGTGTCCAGCGCGGCGGCGTCGGCCTTGGGGAAGTTGAAGTGGTAGATCGTCTGGTCCAGCCCGGTCGTGGCGTTGGTGTCGGCCCCGAAGCGCAGGCCCTGGCGCTCCAGCATGCGAACGACCTCCCCGTCCGCCACCCTGGCGCTGCCGCGGAAGGCCATGTGCTCCAGGAAGTGGGACAGGCCCCGCTCCTCGTCACGCTCCTGCAGCGAGCCCGAGCCGATGCGCAGGCGCATGGCCACGCCGTCCCGGGGCGTCTCGTTGTGCTGCAGCGCGTAGCGCAGCCCGTTGGGCAGGCGGCCGAAGCGCACGGCGGGGTCGGGCGTGCGCCCGGACATCTCGAACCCCCACTGCGGCCCCGCTGCGGCCAGCACGCGCGCTGCGGGTTCGGTGACGGCCCCGTCGGCCAGCGCCTGCGGCGCCAGCAGTGGCAGCGCCAGGGCAAGCACCACGGCCACGAGGCGGGGCGGTGTCTTCACGCAGCTTGTCTCGTTCATGAGGTGTTCTCGTCGGGCCTGAAACCGGCCGGACGGTAGCGCCGCAGCGCTGCAACACCGGATCAAGCGCTTGCGCGTTTGGAGGGAGATATTCACCCGCACCCGGCCCGCACGGTGGGCCGACCCAGCGATGCAGATGGCGACGAAGCCGCTTCAGCACGCACCAAAGCGGGACGTTCGCGGCAGATCGCGTTTGCGTGACGAGTTCACACCCGGCGGCCTCAGCCCGGCAGGACGTTGGCACGCCTGCTGCATGCTGGCCGGCTTCTCCCCGACACAAAGAGCCGCGCGCAATGAACAAGGTCTGGCACAAAGGCCTCCCTTTCAGCCCCGAGGTCGTGCCCTATCTGCGCCGCATGGCGCTGGTGGACGAGCACCGCGAGGCCTTGCTGCGCCTGCAGGGCGTGTGGGACGGCCTGGCGCTGCTGGGCCAGATGAGCGGCACCGCCACCGACATCGCGCAGACGCGCACCGCCTTCCAGGAGCTCACCGCCACGCTGCTGGACAGCCTGGCCCGGCGCCTGCGCCACCACGCACTGCAGCGCATGGACGGCAAGGCCCGCGTGGCCATCGACATCCTCGTGCGCAACCTGTTCGAGCGCACGGCCGACGTGGGCTTCCTCGCCGTGGACGGCCCGCTGTGCGCCCATGCCGCGCTGGACCCGGCCGACCCGGCGCGCGACGCCAGCCGCACCGCGCTGCAGGAACGCTTCGCCGCCTACACGGCCAAGTACTCGGTCTACGACGACGTCCTCCTGCTGTCGCCGCAGGGCGAGGTGCTGGCGCGCCGCAACGGCGGCGGTGACGTGCAGCACTGCGACGAGCCCTGGGTCGCCGCTGCGTTGGCGTCCGACGCGCCCTACGTGGAACGCCACGGCCCCAGCGCGCTGCTGGGCGGCCGCGCGGGGCTGGTGTACGCCCGCGCGCTGCGCGGGCCGGACGGCGCCGGCGCCGTGACCGGGCTGCTGTGCCTGTCGTTCCGGCTGGAGGACGAGATGGCGGCGGTGTTCCGGCAGCTGCTGTCCGGCGCCGACGAGCGCTCGGTCATCTGCCTGCTCGATGCCGACCGGCGCGTGCTGCAGAGTTCCGACGCCTGGCAGGTGCCGCCCGGCGCGCAGCTGGCGCCGAGCGGCGAGCGGCTGATGTTCGCCGGCCGCGACTACCTGTGCGCCAGCGCCACCGCCAGTGGCTACGAGGGCTACAAGGGCCCGCCGGGCTGGCAGGCCTGCGTGCTGACGCCGTTGGAGTGGGCCTTCGAGGCCGATGAGCACCACGCCGCCGGCGACGAGCTGCGCCGGCTGGGCGCCACGCTGGACACGCGCCAGCTGTTCGACGCCGAGCTGCAGGGCATCCCGCTGGAGGCCCGGCGCATCCAGCGCAACCTGGCGCGCACGCTGTGGAACGGCAAGCTGCGCAGCCACGCGGGCGACGTCGGCCAGGGCGGCGCCGGCTTTGCGACGACGCTGCTCAACGAGGTGCAGCGCACCGGCGGCCAGCTGCGCGAGGTGTTCGAGCAGGCCATCGCGCAGCTGCAGACGCACGCGCTGGCGGCCGTGTTCGACGCCGCGTTGTTCCAGGCGCGGCTGGCCATCGACATCATGGACCGCAACCTCTACGAGCGCGCCAACGACTGCCGCTGGTGGGCGCTGGACGTGCGCCTGCAGCGCGCGCTGGCCGCACAGCAGGGCGGCCACGGCACGCCGCAGGCACAGGCCGCCGCCGCCGAGGCGCGGCAGGTGCTGCAGCACATCCACGGGCTGTACACGGTCTATGCGCTGCTGCTGGTGTTCGACACGCAGGGCCGCGTCGTCGCCGTGTCCGACCCCGCGCAGGAGTCGCAGGTCGGCCAGCGCCTGCAGGGCCCGTGGGTGACCGCGGCGCTGGCGCTGCGTGACCCCGAGCGCTGCGTCGTCTCGCCCCACGAGGCCACGGCGCTGTACGGCGACGGCCGCCCCACCTACGTCTACGCCACCTCGCTGCAGCACGAGGGCCAGGTCGTCGGCGGCATCGCCATCGTGTTCGACGGCGCGCCGCAGTTCGCCGCCATGCTGCGCGACGCGCTGCCCGCCGCGTCGGGCGATGCGGCGACCGGCCTGTTCGTCGCGCGCGACGGCCGCATCGTCAGCAGCACCGACGCGCGCTGGCCCGCCGGCACGGCGGCGCCGTTGCCTCCGGCCACGCTGGCCGCGCTGGCGGGCCTCGCCGCCGGCGGCGTGCTGCGCACCGAGCTGGAGATCGACGGCCTGGTCCACGCCGCCGGCATTGCCATGTCCAAGGGCTACCGTGAGTACCGCCAGGGCCAGGCCGCATCGCCCGAGGACGTGGCCGCCGTGCTGCTGCTGCCGCTTGGGCCGCGCCTGCCGGCCCAGGCCGGCGCTGCCGAGGCCGGCTTTGCGCCGCCGCCGGTGCGCCAGCCCGCGGCCGAGAGCCTGGACATCGCCGCCTTCAGCGTCGCGGGCCAGTGGCTGGGCCTGCCGGCCGGCCAGCTGGTCGAGGCCGTCGAGACGCCGCGGCTGACGGCCCTGCCCAACGCGCCGCGCGCGCTGGTGGGCATGCTGCAGCACGAGGGCCGCATGCTGCCGGTGCTGGACCTCAGCCTGGCGCTCTACGGCCGCGCGCCCGCCGCGCCGGACGGCCCCGTCATCATCTGCCGCAACGAGCGCGGCCAGGGGATGGCCGTGCGCGTGGACGCGCTCGGGCCGGTGTTCACCATCCCGGCGGCGCTGGCCCTGCCCAGCCCCGGCACGCGGGCACGGCTGGTGCGCGGCGTCGAGGCGTCCCCCCACGGCATGCTGACGCTGCTGCCGGCCGACGAGCTGTGGGCCCACGTCGGCATCGCGCCCGCCGCCACCGCAGCACTGCCCGCGCCCTGAGAGGGTCGGAGGCGGCCCGCCGGCCTCCTATCATGGCGGCCATGTCCACCAGCGCCCTGACCCGGCTGCGGCCCGTCGGCGCCGCGGCAGACGAAGAAGTGGCCGTCGAGACGCCCGTGGCGCTGACGGTCAACGGCATCTCCCAGGCCGTCATGCTGGCCACGCCGGCCGACCTGGACGACTTCGCGCTGGGCTTCGGCATCGCCGAGGGCTGGTTCACGTCGCCACGCGAGCTGCTGGACGTGGAGCCCACGGCGCAGCCCGACGGCATCGAGCTGGCGCTGACCGTGACGGCCGGCTGCGAGCAGCGCCTGAAGCAGCGCCGCCGCACGCTGGCCGGCCGCACCGGCTGCGGCCTGTGCGGCGTGGAGAGCCTGGCCCAGCTGGGTGCCGTGCGGCCCGCCGCCGTCACGGCGCCAGCGCTGGCCGACGGCGCACTGGCCCGCGCACTGGCCGCGCTGCCGGCCGCCCAGCCGCTGAACGCGCGTTGCGGCGGCCTGCACGGTGCGGCCTGGTGCCGGCCGGACGGCGAACTGCGGCTGGCGCGCGAGGACATCGGCCGCCACAACGCGCTGGACAAGCTGACCGGCGCCCTCGCCCGCCACGGCGTGGACACGGGCGGCGGCTTCGTGCTGATGTCCAGCCGCGCCAGCCACGAGCTGGTGCACAAGGCCGCCATGTCCGGCGTGGGGCTGCTGGCCTGCATGTCGGCGCCCAGCAGCCTGGCCATCGCGACCGCGCGCGGCCTGGGCCTGCAGCTGTGGGCCTTCGTGCGCGAGGGCCGCGCGACGCGCTACGCCTGACGCGCGGCGGCGCCCGCCATCAAGCCATGGCCATCAGGCCCAGCAGCCGCCGATGCAGGGCCGAAACGTCCAGACGCCCGCCTGGCGAGCCGGCAGCGGCGGGCCCGGCCAGCAACACCTGACCCTGCTCGCCGGCGGGGTCTGCGGTCACGAGCGCCCACGACGCCAGCGGGCCGAGCAGGTCGCGGTAGCGGCCGATCAGCAGGTCCAGGTAGCGCAGCCACGGTGCCAGCGATGGACGGCCCTCCACGCCGAGATCGCGCAGCAGCTCGCACCAGGCAGGCAGCCCGGCCAGCCTCAGCGCCAGCAGCTGCGGGCGAACCTCGGCCGCCCAGTGCACGCCCAGGTTGTGGATGCTCGTCCAGGCCGCGAGCAGCTGGCACGCGTGGGCCTCGACCGCTTCCAGGACCTCGGCCGGCAAGCCCGCCAGCAGGGCCTGCAGCATCTCAGGACGCACGTCAAACGGGTGCATGCGCAGGGCATGCACCCGCGTGCGCCGGGTCGCCGGCGCCACCGCGTCCGGCGCCAGCGGCCAGACGGCGGTGACCTGCGGGCCAGGGGTTTCGGCGCCCGCCGCCACGGCCATGCTGCCCGGCCCGGCGGCGGCCGGCATGACGCTGCCGGCGGTGGCGGGCCAGCCGGCCACGCAGGCCGTCAGGCCGGCCGACCAGGCGGCCTGCCAGAGCGTCTCGCACCGCACGTCGGCGGCGGCCGGCGCGGCCGTGAACAGGCCGTCGGCCGTCGCTCGCCGGTCGCCCTGCACGCCGTGTGCGTCGGCCGCTGCGCCGGTGGCCAGGCTCACCCAGTGCGCCGCGGCGTTGTGCGGCGGCGGCAGCGCCACGTCGGCCTGCACGCCCGCCGCCAGCAGCGCGGCCACGGCCGGCAGCTCACCGCCCGCCGCCATCCGGCGCAGCAGGGCCCAGTCCAGGCCGTCCACCGCCAGCAGCAGCAGCGGCTGCCGCGCACCGGCCGTCATGGCGGCAGGTCCCGCACATACAGGCGGACGACCTTCAGAAGCGCCGCCTGCGTCTTGCGCGCCATGTTCAGCGTCGCCCGGGTGCCGTCGTTGCAATGGAAGCGGCACTCGCGGTGCCCCTCGCGCGCGAAGCGCTCCACATAGCCCGCCAGCAGCAGTGCGGCGGCCCAGCCCTGGCGGAACTGCGGCGGGCTGGCCCAGAAGCGCAGGTCCGGCAGGCCGTCGGTCAGCCCCGCGAGCAGATAGCCCGCCAGCGTGTGGCCGTTCCACAGCCCCACCGACAGCGGCCCGGTGACGGGATCGGCCAGCGTGCGCTTCAGCAACGCCTGCGCGCCCTCCGGCGTGGCCGAAAACTCGCGGTGATGCAGGTCAACGACGGCGGCCAGCGGCACCGTCCTCAGGTCCACGACGTTGAAGCCGTCGGGCACGCGCCGGCGCTGGTGCAGCCTCTCGGCCAGGCCCAGGCATACCGGCCCGGCGTCGCGCACATGCGCGAGGAAATGATGCAGCGTGGCGGTGGCACGGAAGCCGCTGGCGGCGAGAAAGGCATCGGCAGGGCCGTCAGCCGGCACCTCCGGCGCCACGATCTGGAACACGTCCCAGGCGCGCACCTCGCGGGACGCCGCCGCCAGCAGCGCGCGCCCCAGGCCGCGGCGGCGCCGCTCGGGCTGGACATGCAGGTGCAGCCTGAAGCCGCGCGCGCCGCCACCGGGCACCTGCGGCCAGAAGCCGGCCGCCGCCAGCGGCTCCAGCGGCCGCGCCTCGTCATGGCAGACCCACAGCCGTGGCGACGCCACCGTCGCGGGCACGTCGTCCCGCAGCAGGCCGGGCAACAGCGCCAGCGCGGCGGCCACCTGCCCGGGCGCCGCCTCCTGCAGCACGACGCCCGAGGGCGCCGGCACCAGGGTGGGCGCGTTCACGGCGACTTGCGCACCGCGGCGGCGGCCGGCCCGGTCGCGTCCAGCGCCAGGCCCTGGAACTCCACCGAGCAGCGCGCGCCGGCCGGCAGCTTCAGGCCGGGGTTGGGCAGCTCCAGCCGCACACCGAACATGCCGCTCGCGGCATCGATGAGGCGGTCCACGACGACCGCCTTGGCCGCCCTCGCCTCGCCCTGCCCTTCGACCTGCACGCGCGCCGGCGCGCCCTGCGCGAGCTTGCCGAAGGCCGATGCCGGCAGCAGCACCTCCACGCGCAGCGGGTCCAGCTGCGCGAGCTTGAGCACCGGCTTGCGGCCCGTGCCGGACTCGGCCAGGTCGCCCGGGTTCAACATGCGGTCGACGACGTAGCCGTCGATGGGGCTTTTCAGCTGGCGCTGCTCGACGATCTCGGACGCGCGGCGCAGGTCCAGCTGCGCCTGCTGCTGGTTCTCCAGCGCATCGACGAGCTCGGACTCGGCCAGACGCAGCTCCGTCTGCACCTCGTCGCGGGCCTGCGGCGACACGAAGTTGTCGCCCGTCAGCTGCTGCACGCGCTCGTACTTGCGCTTGGCGAACTCGACCCGGTTGCGCGCCGACGCGACGCGGCCGACCATCTCGGCGCGGTGGCGGGCCAGGTCCAGGCTGGCCTTCTCGACGCCCGATACCAGTGTCACCAGCACCTGGCCCTTGCGCACGGTGGCGCCGCGCTCCACCTGCACCGTGTCGATGAGGCCCTCGACGGGGCTGCGCAGCTCGATCATCTGGCGCGGCTCGATGAGGCAGTCGAAGCCGCGCGCGGCGGCGGGCACCATGGCCAGCACGGGCAGCAGGGTGAGCAGGGATCGGCAGATCGGCAGGGTCATTCGGGGGTTCCGCTGAAGGCGAGCACGCGGTCGAGTTCATCGTCCAGCCGCAGCGTCGCCGCGCGCTGGCGGGCGTCGCGCGCGCCGGCGCCAAGCTGCGCCAGCCGCACCAGCGCCAGCAGCAGCCAGCCCGGCGGGTGGCCGCGCCGCAGCAGGTACCGCAGCGCGGGGGCCACGGGCAGCAGCAGCTCGTCGTCGGCCGCGATGATCATCTCGGCGCTGCCGGCATCGCCCTGGCGCGCGCCGCGGCCGAAGAGCTGGCGGTCGATGCGCGCGGAGGCATGGCATTCGGTCAGGATCACGTGCAGGCCGCCGCGCGCGGCCACGTCGCGCGCCAGGTGGATGTCGGTGCCGCGGCCGGCCATGTTGGTGGCCACCGTGATGCGGCCGGCCTCGCCGGCGCGGGCGACGATGGCGGCCTCCTCGCGGTCCTGGCGGGCGTTGAGCAGCGCATGCGCGAGGCCGGCAGCGGTCAGCTCGCGGCTCAGCGCCTCGGACGCCGCCACGGTGCGCGTGCCGATCAGCACCGGCCGGCCGCCCTGCGACACCTCGGCGGCGCGCGCGACGACATGCCGCCACTTGGCCGCCGCATCGGGCCACAGCCGCGGCGCCAGCAAGCGCCGCGCCGACGGCCGGTGCAGCGGGATGGGCACGGTGCGCAGCCGGTACACGCGCCACAGCTCGCCGGCCACTTCCCGGCCAGTGCCCGTCATGCCGCACAGGTGCAGGCTGCGCCGGAACAGCCGCTGGTAGGTGAGGCGCGCCAGCGTGATGCGGCGCGGCGTCAGCTCGCAGCCTTCCTTGCATTCGATCATCTGGTGCAGGCCGGCCTCCCAGCTGCGGTCGGGCATCACGCGACCGGTGGATTCGTCGATGATGACGACCTTGCCGTCGTCCACGAGATAGTGCTGGTCGCGCCGGTAGTGCAGGCGCGCGCACAGCGCCTGCTGCACCTGCTCGCGCCGGCCGCGCGGCGTGGCCCAGACGGCGTCGCGCAGCGCCGGCTCGCTGCCGGACAGCGTGGTCACCAGCTCGGCCAGCAGGTCTTCGCCGCTGCTGCTCAGCACCACGCGCCGTTCGGCGGCGTGGCTGCGGTAGTGCAGCTCGGCGACCAGCTGCCCGGCCAGCGCCAGCGCGATGCGGCAGCGTTGCACCTCCAGGGCCAGGTCGTCCGCGTCCTGCGTGGCCGACAGGATCAGCGGCGTGCGCGCCTCGTCGATGAACACGCTGTCGGCCTCGTCAACGAGCACGAAGTCCAGCCCGCGAAGCATCAGCGGTGCCTGCGCGGCGCCCGCCAGCGCCGCCACCGCCATGGGCAGCCGCCCCGCACCGCGGGCCAGCGCCACGCGGTCGCGCAGGTAGTCGAAGGCGAGTTCCTTGTTGCTGCAGTAGGCCACGTCGCAGGCCCAGGCGGCGCGGCGCTCGGCCGGCGGCTGGCCCTGGCGCACGGTGCCCACGCTCAGGCCCAGCGCCGCGAACAAGGGCGCCATGTCGGCGGCGTCGCGCTCGGCCAGGTAGTCGTTGACCGTGACGACATGCACCAGCCGCCCCGCCAGTGCGGCCACGGCTGCGGCGACCGCGGCGGTCAGGCTCTTGCCCTCGCCGGTGGCCATCTCGGCCAGCCGCCCCTGCAGCAGCGTCCAGGCGCACATCAGCTGCACGTCGTAGGGCCGCTTGCCCAGCGTGCGGGCCGCCACCTCGCGCACCAGCGCCAGCGCCGCGGCGGCGGCAGGCAGCGTCAGGCCCTCGCGGCGCAGGCGCTGTCGCACGGCCCTCACGCGCCGCTGCAGCTCGGCCTCGTCGGCCACGCCCAGGCGCTCGGCATCGGCCTGCACGCGCGAGATCAGGCCGCGCCAGCGCGCCGCCGCTGGCACCAGGCGGTGAGCCAGCGGCCACCAGACACGATCCAGCACCGCATCGCCCACACGGTCATGCCACGCCAGCGGCGGCTCATTGCGCTCGACGTAGGCGCTGGCCAGCGACATCGGCACCGCCGGGCGCAGCGTGCGTTGCCACCACTGCGCCGCGCTCATACCTGGAAGCGACTCAGGAAGAGCTGGCGCAGGCCGCGCCAGGCCTGCGCGCCCAGCGGCTCGGGCGGATGTTCGAAGCGCACATGCACGCGGCCGCCGTACAGCGCCAGCCCGTCGGGCGGCAGCGCGATGTCGATCTGGAAGCTGCGCTGCAGCGTGCGCACGCCATGCTCGTCGCGCGGGTCCACGGGCAGGTTGCCGCCCCCGCCGGTGGCCAGCGCGCGGCTGGGCAGGTCGGCGCTGCCGCCGGGAATCTCGCGCAGGATGCGGCCCGGGATGACCTCGCCAGGCCGGTCGGCGCGGCGCAGCGACACGTCCCGCGTCGCCGCGCTGACGAGATCCACCTCGCCCTGCGGCACCACCACGCGCACCTGCGGCTGCAGCGGGTCGACGACGTAGCCCAGCAGGTCGCCCTTGCGGTGGAAGCGCCCGTCCTGGTCACCCGCGCGCGGCACGATGAAGCGCCCCCCGGACGGCGCGGTGACCAGCAGCGCGGCCAGCTTGACGTCCAGCGCGGACAGCGCCGCCTGCTCGCGGGTCAGCTGCTCGCGCCTGACCTCGGCCTCGGCGCGGTCGCTGACGAACAGTGCATCCACATTCGCCTGCAGCTCGGCCACGCGCGCCTCGGCCACGCGGCGCTGCGCCTCCAGCTCCGGCGAGACCGATTGGAACAGCGGATCGCCCTCGCGCACCATCTGCCCCGGCGTGGCCAGCAGCCGCGCCTGGAAGCCCGCACCGCCCGCGCGGACCAGCGACTGCTCGGGCAGCCAGACGATGCCCTCCGTCTTGGTGCGCAGCGGCATGGGCACGAGGAAGACGACGGCCAGCAACAGCGCCAGCGCCACGCCGCTGACCAGCACCGCCCGCTCCCGCACCGCGGCGAGCCGGGGCCCGCGCAGCAGCTGCCGGACGGTGCGCATCAGCGGCAGCACCAGCATCGCCGCGGCCGCCCACACCGCGAGCAGCACGCCGATGACGAAGAACTCGCCGGCGATGAACAGGATGATGGTGAAGCTCACCAGCATGCGGTAGCAGAAGCTGGCCACCGCATAGGCCAGCAGCCAGGCGCGCTCGCCGCGCGTGGCCGCCGGCGGCTCGGGGTCGACGACGCCGAACGCCCAGCGCTCCAGCACATAGGCCACGCAGCGGTTGGCCCGCGCCGCCAGGTTGGGCGATTCCGTCAGGTCGGCAAGGATGAAGTAGCCGTCGTAGCGCAGCAGCGGGTTGCCGTTGAATATCAGCGTCGACACGCCGGCCACCAGCAGCACGTTGAAGGCCAGCGAGCGCACCAGGCCCGGCTCGGCCAGCAGCCACAGGCCCATCGCCAGCGCGGCCAGCGCCAGCTCCACCATCATGCCGGCGGCGCCCACCAGCGCGCGCTCGTATTTGCTGCGAAAGGCCGTGGCCGACGAGGCATCGACGTAGGGCACCGGCATGAAGACGAGCAGCATGACGCCCATGTCATGCACCTCGCCGCCCCCCATGCGCACCGCGATGCCATGGCCCAGTTCGTGCAGCGCCTTGATGACGGGGAACAGCAGCGCCAGCGCCAGCAGGTTCTGGCCGGTCATCACGCGGTCGGCGATGTTCTCGGCCAGCTCGGCGCGGTGGGTCAGCGCGGCGACGGCCGCCGGCACCACCAGCGCCAGCCACAGCATCAGCCCCCAGCGGTTCCACAGCGGCCGCACATGGGGCACGGCGGCGGCCAGCCAGCGGTCGGGATCGAACAGCGGCAGCTTGATCGACATCGGGTTGCCCCAGGACTGGCGCGACTTCTGCCGCGCCTGCTGGCGCGAGCGCTGGAACAGTTCGGCCGCATCGGGCGTCACGTCGCACTGCATCAGGTCGGCGCTGTGCAGCTGGCCGAGCAACGCGATGAGCTCGTCCTGCGTCGGTGCGCTGTCGCCGAGCTGGCGCTGCGCCGCGGCCCAGAGCTCGTCCACCGTCATCTGGCCGTCCATGCCGTTGAGCACCAGGCGCGCGCCGGGCGTGAAGCGATGGCTGCGGCCCGAGGCCGGGTCGCGCAGCACGAACCAGCGCTCGCCCCGGTACCGGTGGCGGAACAGCTTCAGGTGCTGGCGCAGCCGCGGCCGCAGTGCGCAGACGCGGTACCAATGGGTGCTGAGCAGCGTGCCGGCCATGGCGCACTCAGGGCAGCCAGCGCCACAGCGCCAGGGACAGCCAGTCGGTCAGCGCATGGGTCCAGATCCACCACAGCCGGCGCTCGCCGACGAGGATCTTGCCCACGCCCTCCATGCCAGGGCGCAGCCGCGCGGCGTCGGCGCCCTGCTCCACCTGCGCCTCGACGCGGAAGAAGTTGCGGCCATCCTCGGCCGTGGCGACGGGCGTGATCTGCGACACCTTGAAGCGCAGCGCCCGCCCGGGCAGGCCCGCCAGCACGAGCTCGCCCGGCTGGCCGACGGCGAGCTGCACGATGTCGCGCTCGTCCACCTGCAACACCACGCGGTAGGCATCCAGCGGCGCAGTCTCGAACAGCATCTTGCCTTGCTCCAGCGGCGTGCCGATGAGCTGGCGCAGGTCGCCGCTGACGACGCGGCCGTCAAAGGGCGCGAGCATCACCAGCCGCTGCAGCCGCTGCTGCACCAGCTCCAGCTGCGCCAGTGCCTGGCCGGCCTGGGCGCCCAGCACGTTCATGCCGGCCTTGTCGCGCACGGCCTGGGCCTGGCGGTAGCGGCGCAGGAACTGCTCGTGCTCGGCCTTCCAGCGCGCCTCCTCCAGCAGCAGCTCGCGGTCATCCAGCCGCGCCATCGGCTGGCCCCGCTTGACCGTGTCGCCAGCGCGCACCAGGCTCTCGGCCAGGAAGCCGTCGAAGGGCACGACGACGGCGCGCTGCACCTCGCCCTCGACGACGGTGCGCGCGGACACGCGGTAGTCGCCCTGCACGACGCTCATCAGCACGACGACCGCCAGCGCCATCGTCGCGCCCAGCTTCAGGCCCGCATGGCGCGGGCCGAACAGCCGCTGTAGCAGCTCGCCGAAGCGGCCCAGCGCACGCGCCGGCAGGCTGCGGTCCCGGTCGGCGGCCAGCGCCAGCACCGGCCCGAGCATGAGCCCCGCCACGCGGCAGGTCTCGACCTCGGCCGCGTCGAAGCCCTGGCCGCGGCGGCGCTCGAAGGTCAGCACGCCGAACGGGCGCGGCGCGCCGGCCAGCGGCACGGACAGCACCGCCGCCGTCGCGCCGCCGGCCTCTGCGTCGCCCTCGGCGGCCAGCGCCGCGTGGCTGGCCGACGCCAGCCGTGCATCCCCCTGCGCGGGGTGCATGACGGGCACGCCGGCGTCCAGCGTTTCGTCCATCGCGTCGGCGATGAGCCGGGCCAGCTGGGTGCGCGGGTCGAAGCTGGCCGTGTTGGACATGGCCTCGATGCGCACGTCGCCGTCGTCGTCGGCACGGCCGAGGCTGACGCGGTCGCAGCCCAGCTGCTGTGCCAGCAGATTGACGACGGCCAGCGTCGCCGGCGGGTAGGCGTCGCTCTGCAGCGCGGCGCCGACCGCCGACTGCACCAGCGCCAGCCGCGCCACGCGCGCCTCGCTGGCCTGCAGCTGCTGCTGGCGCACCATGTCCACCAGCCAGGCCGTGCCCCAATGCAACTGCCGCAGCGCCTGCTGCAGCTCGGCCGCGCTGCGCGGCCCCATGTCGAGGACGACGGCGGCCGTCAGCTGGCCCGAGACCTCGACCGGATAGGCCACGCGCGCGCCCGCCGCGCCACCACTGCCCGGCGCCTGCACGATGCCGCGCCGCTCCGTCAGCGCCTGCTGGGCCAGCGGCGCGAGGTAGGCCATGTCGCGGCTGGCATCGGGCCAGACGGCGCCGGCCTGGTAGGTGTTGCTCTGCTCGCCGGCCACGAGCAGCAGCGCCGCCTGCACGCCGTGCATCTGCAGGCACAGCAGGGCCAGCCAGCGGGCCAGGAACTCGGGCTGCGCCTGCGGCTCGCCGAACCCGGCCCAGGCCTCGGCCAGCGGGTCGCCGGCACCGCCGCGGGCGTCGATCAGCGCTGCCTCAGAAGACCAGGCCATGGAGACGGTGTTGCCATTTGACGGGGGACAGGGAGGGCGTCAGCAGGGCACCGCCGGTCCCGCGGGGACCGGCGGCAGGGCGCGCCCGGTGCACCAGGCGCACCGGGAGCCTAGCTTGCAGTCTGGGCGGCACGCAATTCGGGGCTGCTCTCGATGACGACTTTCAGCGACGCGTTGGGCGACACCCGGGACGCCTGCCCCGACTGGGTCAGGTAGGGCTGCAGCCAGGTGCGCTCGCCCATGTCCGCGTTGACGACGGCGGGCGCCGCCGCGGCCCGGGAGCCGGTCGACGTGAGGTCGATCGTCGGCAGCTGGCCTGGCGTGCCCGCCGGCGCACTGCGCTGCGTGCTGCCCTGCACGAAGCCCGGCAGCGTCAGCGGCGCGAAGTTGATCGGCCCGATGCCGGCCGGGACGGGCGGGATCTCGGGCCGGTCGACGCCGCCGGCGATGCCGCCCAGCCAGTTGATCTCCTGCAGCAGGCGGCTGGCGTCCAGCGAATTCAGCGAGCCGCCGCCGGCCACGTCGGCGACGATGACCGGGTCGATGTTGCGCCAGAAGCCGAAGCCCGGGTCCTGCTTGAGGACGACGCGCTGCAGCAGCGTCACGTCGTCCTGGCCGTAGACCGCGTTGCCGGTGGTGTCGCCGAAGTAGCCCACCACGTGCAGCGCATCGTCGTCGGCCACGCCGCCGGGCAGCGGCGCGCTGCCGTTGATCATGGTCACGCTCAGGTCGACGATCTGCGTGGCGCCGTAGTTGGCCGTGTTGGGCACCCGGGCCACCAGGTCCACCAGGCGCTGGTTGCCGGGCGCGAGCGTGGCAGCCCCCGGCAGGATCAGCGTGATGCGCGCCTGCTGGCCGCCGCCGGGCGCGGCTTCGGTGACGAAGCGCACCTCGGTGCCCGCCGGCAGGCCGGCGCCGGCGCGGGCACCGGTGATGTCCAGCAGCGCCGGGTTGTAGGCGACAGTGAACTCCATCGTGCGCAAGCCGCCGGCGCTGTTTAAGCTGACCGGCAGGTACTGCGCAGCGGCCGGCACGTCGACGGGCTGGCCGGGGCCGCGCATGAAGTCGGGCAGGCTGAGCACGCCCGCACCGGTGGCGCGGAAGTCGAACGTGAACACCGCGTTGTCGCCCGGCGTGCCGTCGTTGTTGCCGTCCAGCGCGCTCAGCGCATCGTGGAAGCCGTTGGGCCCGCTGGCCAGCGTGACGGTGTAGGTGTCGAACTGCAGCGTGCCCGCGGTGCGGATGAAGGTGAAGCCCTGGCCATCGACATCGAAGACCAGCGTGCCGGTGACGTTACCGGTCAGCGCGCCCTTCAGCACCACGTCCACCGGGCTGGCGTTGGCGGCGTAGAGGTCGATGGCAGCGGCATCGAAGGCGTGGTCGAAGCGCACCGAGAAACCGGTCGCCGTGGGCGTGAACTGCGTGACGTTGAGCAGGTCGGGGCTGACCTGAACCGCCAGCGGTGCGGCGTCGTAGCTGCCGTCTTCATCCGTGGCGGTGGCCTTGATGGTGAAGTTGCCGCCCGCACGGCCGTAGGTGTGCTGCACCTGGCCGGCGCTGCCCAGCGCCGTCTGCGTGGTGCCGTCGCCCCAGTCGATGTGCCATTCGGTGAGGGTGTCCTGGCCCGGGTCGCTGCCGCCCAGCGTCAGCACATAGGGCGTCCCGCCGGCCGACGTCGCCGCGCCGGTGACGGCCAGCGTCGGCGCCACGTTGGTGACGCTGAGCTTGAAGCTGCGCTCCACGGTGAACCCGCCGTCGACGAAACGCACCGTCAGCGGCAGTTCGGCTGGGCCGTCGAGGCCGGTGATGGTCAGCAGGCCGCTGGCGGTCACGGTCGCGGTCGCGTTGGCGGTCAGGCCCAGCACGCTGCCCACCGGCGGGCTGCCGTTGAAGGTGGCCAGCGCGAGCTGGATCTGCAGCACCTGGCCTTCGGCCACGGTCTGGTCGGCAATGGCGCCCAGCGTCGGCGCGACGGCGTCGGGCAGCACGGTGAGGTGCACCGTGGCCACGCCGGAGTTCTCGCCGCCGTCGCCGACGCGGTAGGTGAAGCTGTCGGTGCCGTGGTAGGCCGGGTCGGGCGTGTAGCGGAAGCTGCGGTTGGCGAGCAGTTCGACCGTGCCGTGCGCCGCGGCGCCGACGAGTTCGGGCCGGATGACGTCACCGTCGGGGTCGCTGTCGTTGGCCAGCACGTCGATGGCCAGTGAAGTACCCTGGTTCAAGGTCGCGAAATCGTCCTGTGCGATCGGGCGGCGGTTGAACGGTGCCGTGCTGCTGCCGCCGTCGTCGTCGGTGACGGTGACGCGCATCGCGAACTGCTGGTCGGCGCTGGTCAGCGTGAAGCGGTGGGTGGTGGTGAAGGTGCGGGAGGCCGTGTCCAGCGTGACCGGGCTGACGGTGCCGTCGCCCCAGTCCATGCTGATGGTGTGGGTGTCGGCCGTGCCGATGTCGGCATAGCTGCCGGTGAGGGTCACGTCGCGCTGCAGGCCGGCCTGCGTCTGCGCGAGCGTCAGGCCGGCGAACTGCGGCGCGACGTTCTCGACGACGACGGCCAGGTCCTGGCTGGCGGCGCCGTCGTCCTTGTCGACGAGCTGCACGTTGACGCGGTAGGTGTCCTGCGGCGAGCCGCTGGGATCGTCGTCCACGTAGACATGGCTCAGGCCGAAGCTGGTGACGCCGGCCGCCAGGTCCAGGATCTGGCGCGGGCCGCCGTCACCCCAGTCGACGCTGAGGCGCTGGGTGTCCAGCACGCCGAGGTCGGCCAGCACGCCCTGCAGCAGCACGGTGCCGCCTTCGGCGGCGCGGGGCGTGATGCCGAGGCTGACGAACTGCGGCGCGAGATTGCTGACCGTCAGCCCGGCGCTGCCGGTCACGCTGGCCTGGCCGTCGCTGGCCGTCACCTGGATGGTGTACGGGTTGCTCGGTCCGGCGCCGGCGTCGTCGAGGTAGCGATGGGCGAGCGTGAAGTCGCTGGCGCCGGGGTCGAGCTGGATGAGCTCCGGCGCGCTGCCGTCGCCCCAGTCGATGCTGAGGCTGAGGCGGTCGCCCGTGCCGGGGTCGGTGACGCGACCGGTCAGCACCGAGAGGCCGCCTTCGTCCACCGACGTGGCCTGCAGGCCGCCGAGCGTCGGCGCCACGTTCTGCACATTGACGAGCTTGGTGGTGCTGAAGCTGCCGTCCTCGTTGATGGCGGTGAGGGTCAGCGTGCGCGGGCCGTCGTCGGTGAAGCGGTGGACGAGGTCCTGCACGGCGCCCTGCACCACCTGCTGCGTGCCGTCGCCCCAGTCGATGACCCAGCGCGTGACGGTGTCCTGGCCGGGATCGGTGGCCGAGAGCTGCAGCGTGTACGGCGAGCCCTCGGTCGCGGTGCCCGCGCCGGTGACGACCAGCGTGGGCGCCACGTCGCGCACCACCAGCACGGCGGTGGACTCGGTGCGGCCGACATCGCTGCTGCCCGCGGGCGGCTGGTCGCGCACCTGGCCGCGCACGGTCAGCACGCGGTCGTCGGCGAGGTAGGCGTCGGGGACGGCGATGACGGACGACGTGCTGTCGACGACATCGAAGACGCCGTCGTTGTCGAAGTCGACGCTGAAGAGCAGGCCGCGGGCCGCGTCGGCCGCAGACGCGTCGCCGACGCCGTTGAAGCGCACCTGCACGCCCGTGCTGCCTTCGTCGAGCGGGCCGGCAGGCACCCATTCGATGAAGCCGGTGGGCGCCGCGTTGTCGACGACCAGCGTCGCCACCGCGGACGTGGCCGACGAGCCGTTGGCGTAGCTGGCACGCAGCTGCACGTCGAAGCGGCCCTGGTCGCTGACGCCCAGCGCCTGCAGCTGCGCCCAGGTCAGCGTCGGGCTGGCGCCGGTGGCCGCCGTGAAGGCGCTGCCGTTGATGGACCAAGCCAGCGCTGTGGGGCTGCCGCCGGCCGAGCCGAGCAACTGCACGCCCTGCCCTTCGGTGATGCGGTAGCCGGCGCTGCCGGCGCTGACCAGCTGCGGGTTGGGCACGACGCCCACGGTGCGCGACGCGCTCGCGGCGACGTTCGGCGTGGAGTCGTCGTCCACGGCCGACACCGTGATCTTGTAGCTGCCGGGCGCGTCGTAGACGCGCTGCGCGCTGCTGGTGCCGGCGCCGAAGACCTCCACCGCCGAGCCGTCGCCCCAGTCGATGCGCCACGCCAGCACGCGGTCGTTGCCCGGGTCGGTGGCGCTGAAGCCGATCTGCACCGGGTTGCCGAGCGTCACGGGCAGGCCACCGGTGTTGTCGGTCAGCGTGACGGTGGGCAGGGTGTCCAGCACCTGCAGCGTCGTGAAGGCCTCGGCGGTGAAGCCGTCTTCATTGGTGGCCTGCACGCCGACGGTGAACAGGGCCAGGCCGTCGTCGATGCCCAGCGCCACGAGCTGAGCCCAGCTCAGCGTGACGTTGGCGCCAAACGCATCGCCGTAGCGGCCGTCGCCGTTCAGGTCCCACGACGGCAGGCCGCGCAGCAGCCCCGTGGCGCCGTTGGCGGTGATGGTGGCGCTCAGCGTCAGCGACTGGCCCTCGCTGATGCGGTAGGGCGCGCTGTTGAGCCGGATGATGGGCGCCGCGATGACGTTGACCGCGCCTTCGAAGGTGAAGTACTCCAGCTTGCCGCGGTCGACGCTGCTGCCGTTCAGGCTGAGGACGCGCAGCGTGCCCTCGCCGATCACGGGCGGCGCGGGCGTGTAGTTGGGCGGGCCGCCGGCGTTCTGCGGGTCAAAGATCAGCGTGTCGCCCGGCATCGTCGTCGGGTTGTCGCCGCGCGCGATGGTCTTCGACGAGGCCGACAGCATCGCGCCGAGCACACGCACGGTGTCCTGGCCCTCGCCCCCGTTCACCTCGTTGTAGCTGTTGGCCGCCGTGGTGGCGATCAGCAGGCCGTCGTTGTCGGCGTTGCCATTGATGACGATGTGGGCGTTGGCGGTGGCGGAGCGCAGCTCGGCCGAGTCGGCGCCGCGGCCGAGGTTGACGATGGTCTGTGCCGTGCCGCCCGCGTTGGCCAGCGCGGCGTTGACGATGACGCTGTCGTTGCCCGCGCCGGTGTTGATCGTCAGCTTGTTGACTTCGCTGCTCGGCGCGACGTTCAGCCGCACCGTGTCGTTGCCGGCGGCCAGGGTCAGCCCGACCTGCTCGATGTTCTCGAAGGTGGTGATCTGCTTGACCGGCGTGGCGACCTGGCCGTTGATGGCCAGGTTGTCCAGCGCCAGCAGGCCGCCGTTCGCGCCGGTCAGGCCCCTGGCAGCGACGTAGACGCGGCTGCTGTCGGCGCTCACGACGAGGGTGGCCGGCGCGCGCAGGCCGGTCACGCCCCCGGTGTCGTCGGCGAGTCGCTGCACATAGGTCAGTCGCCCGTCGGCGCCGCGCTTGAAGATGCCGATCTGGTTGCCCGTCTCCGCCGCCACCAACACGTAGCTGCCGTTCGGCGTGACGGTCACGCCGGTGGCGCCGCCCAGGCCGAAGACGCCGTCGACGCCGTCGGTCAGCACCTGCAGCAGCGTCAGCGTGCTGCTGCCGGCGGCACGGTTGAAGACGGCCAGCGTGCTGCCGTCCCGGCTGGCCACGTAGACCTGCTCGCTGCCGGCCGCGCCGGCCGCCGTGGCGACGCTGCTGGCGCCGTCCAGCCCGTTGGCGGCGCCGCTGAGGGACTGCTGCACCGCGCCGTTGGCCGTGGACAGCACGGAGAGGCTGTCACCGCTGCGGCTGACGGTGTAGAGCAGGCCGCTGTCGGTGCTCAGCGCCAGCTCCGCGCTGTTGGCGCCGGACAGCGCGACCTGCGACAGGAAGCTGCCCGTGGCCGTGTTGCGGTTGAACTTGGTGGTGCCGCCACTGCCCGTCGCGTAGACCGCGCTGCCGTCGGCGCTGATGGCCAGCGACGTGCTGCGGTTGGCGCCGGTGCTGAACACGCTCATGAAGCTCAGGTTGCCCTGCGTGTCGCGTGCGAAGACCGCGACGGTGTTGCCTGCACCGTTGGCCACGTAGACATTCCTGCCGTCGGGGCTGACGACGACGTCGGAGGCCCCCTGCAGCGCGTTCGCCGGCAGGCCGCCGGTGCCCGCCTTGAACAGCGTGCGCTGCGACAGGTCCTGCGCGTTGCTCACCACCAGCGTGTTGGTCGCCGCGTTGACCGCATAGACGCTGCGGCCATCGGCGCTGACGGCCACGGACTCCACGCCGCCGAGTTCCAGCGAGCTCTGCACCGGCCGCGGTGCACGCACGTAGAAGACCTCGGTGTTCGCCAGCTTGCCGGTGGCCGACTTGCCGGTGACGGTGGTGAAGCCGGCGCCGACGTCGGGCCCCTGCACCGAGGCCACGAAGTTGTATGAAGGCGCCGAGGGCACCAGCGTGGCCCACACGGCGTGCGGGTTCAGCGCCGTCAGCGTGGCCGGGCCGTTCACGCCGCCGGTCTTCAGCGCCTGCAGCGTCGGGTTGGCCGCGGTGCCGATGCCCAGCGCCGGGTTGGCGAGCACCGAGTCGGTCAGGTTGACCACGACGATCATGTCGTAGTTGGTGTAGCTCTGGCCGCCGAGGTTCAGCGTGGACGCATCCAGCCGATAGACCGCCAGCAGCGCGTCGCTGGGCCGGTTCGTGAAGATCTTCTTGAAGTCGTTGTCCGAGAAGATGCCCTGCAGGTCGCGCGGGACCGCACCGGCGCCATCGGCCACGCGCGTGTGCGTGGCGCTGAGCCGGTAGGTACCCGTTTCGGTGCTGGTGTTGGTGCCGGTGACGGTGCCGTCCACGGCGATGTAGTAGGTGATCGCCGCGCCGGTGCCGTTGGCGAAGCTCACGCGCGCATCGCGGCCGCTGAAGTTGTCGTTGGACGCCACCGCCGCGGTGCCGGCCCCGGTGAACACGCGCAGCACCGGGTTGCCCAGCGTGCCGTTGCCGGAGTCCACGCCCCGGGCGTCGACGGTGAGGCTTTCGCCCGGCTGCAGCGTGACCTTGAAGATGTCGCGGTCGCTGCTGCTGGCGATGTTGCCGGTGAGCGAGGCGGTGTACTGCGAGGCCGTCGCGCCGGGCAGGAAGCTGGTGCGCCAGTCGTCCGCTGCCAGCAGGTCGGCCGGGTTCAGCGGGTTATCGTCGCCCGCCCCGCTGTTGTTCGTCCGGCTGTTGCCCGCCGCCTCGGTCTCGGCGCTCAGAATGGGGTTGGCGTTGGCGAGACCATAGATGTCACTGCCGCCCGCCAGGCCCGCGATCCTGGGCGTGGCGGCGCCGCCGACGTAGCTGTTGGCGAGCGTCGGGCCGGCGAAGTCGGTGCGCACCGCGCCGTTGTTCACGTTGGAGGGCGCGCCGGTCTGGATCTGGTTGAGCGCGCTGTTCTGGTTGGTGTTGCTGCCCAGGATGATGCGACCCTTGCCGCCCGCAGCGCCGCCGCCGACGGCCGCGCCGCCGCTGGCGTCGACGGACGCGCCGCCGGCCGCCAGGTCGGTGGCGTAGAGCTTGACCGTGCCGCCCGCGCCGCCGGCACCCGCGCTGCCCGCGGCGCCGGTGCCGCCCTGGCCGCCGTTGCCGCCGCTGCCGCCGCGGCCGCCCACGCCGCCCAGGCCGCCGGTGTTGCCCACCTTGTCGCCCTCGCGGCCGGTGTCGCGCGCGCCGCTGGTGGCGTCTGCCCCCGGGCCGCCGCCGTTCAGGCCGGAACGGTCGGCCACCTCGGCCGCGCTGCCGCCCTGGGCGACACCGCCGATCGCCTTGAAGCTGGCCGCGCCGTCCACGAAGATGCGGCCCTGCGCCAGGATCTCGAGCGCCCCCGCGCCCGCGCCCCCGCGGCCGCCCTGGCCACCATCGGCGCCCAGGCCGCCCTGGCCGCCGTTGGTGCCCGCCGAGCCGTTGAGGCCGTTGCCGCCGCCATAGGTGACGGGGCCCAGCGCGACGCGGGAGCTGCCGCCACCGCCGCCGCCACCACCGCCGCCGCCGGCGCCGCCGCCAGACCCGCCCGAGCCGGCGCCACCGCCGCCGCCGCCAGCACCGCCGCCGCCGCCACTGATGATCAGGCCGCTGACCACGTTGCTGCCGGCGCGCGCCGCCTGCGTCGGCGCCTGGCCGCCGTTGCCGGGGCGCCCATCGGTGCCCGGCCGGCCGCCGCCGGGGTTGCCACTGCCGCCATCGCCGGCGCCGCCCTGGCGACCGGCGCCGCCGTCGCCACCGCCGCCGCCGCCGCCGCCGGTGCCGCCCGAGACACCGACGCCGCCCGCGCCGCCGTTGCCGGGCGCGCCACCGCTGTTGCTCGCGTTGACGCCAGCCCCGCCCGCGCCGCCCGCGCCGCCGGACTGGCCGGTGCTGCTCCCGCCGCCGTTCTTGCCGGCCGCGCCGTCGCCGCCCCGGCTGCCGTTGACGAGGCTGCTGGTGTCGTTGCCCGAACCACCGGCGCCGCCGCCGCCGCCGTAGCTGCTGTCTGGCACGTAGATGATGAGGCCCGGGAAGATCTGGAACGGTACGTAGCTGGGGGCTCCGCCGCCGGCCCGGGTGTCGGACGCGATGCCTGCCGAGCCGGCGGAGCCGGCCGTGCCGCCGCCCGGGCCCGCGGTCGCGCCGTCGGCGGAAGCCGAGACGACGAAGTTCGCGCCATTGCCGATGCGCACGTCGTTGGCGACGTCGAAGCCCAGCGGGTTGCTGCCCGCGCCGGTGATGGTGACGCCCGCATTCACGACCACATCGCCGGCGAACCGGAAGGTGCCGACGTTGTTGACGAAGCCGAAGCTGAAACCCAGGCCGCTGAAGCTGCTGTTGGCGGCGATGACCTCGTCGGTGGCGCCGTCGCGGTTGCGGTCGATGGCGACGGAGCCGGCCGTGATCTTGCCGGTCGTCGCATCGAAGGTGGTGTTGCTGCTGATCGTGAAGATCGGCAGCCGCGCCGTCGCCGACAGGCCGTTGACGGCCTGCAGGCTCTGCTTGGCGAGCGTGATGGCGTCGACATTGGCGCCGTTGCTGACGATGGTCAGCGAGCGCAGCATCGAGAACTCGGCCGGCAGCTGGAAGGTCGCGAAGCGGCCGTCGCGGCTGACGCTGAAGTTGCTCACCGACGTGGTGGGCAGCACCACGCCGCCCAGCGTGACGCCGGAGATCTGCACCGTCGTGCTGGCCAGCGCCGAGCTGTCCGGCAGCGCCAGGTCGATGGCGTAGATCGCGAACGGCGCGCCGTCGTCCGCCGTGACGGTCAGCGCCCCGCCGGAGCGGGCCGACGGGCCCAGCACCGGGTCCAGCGTGATGGCGGCGGCGCCGCGCACGGTGAAGCCGTCCTCGCTGTAGGTGGTGCTGTTGGTGAGCGCGCCATCGAAGTCGATGGACACGCCGCCGACGTTGATCGTGGTGAACAGCCGCGGCGCGAGCACTTCCTCGCCGGACAGCAGCTCGATGCGGTTGCGATCGATGAGGCCTTCGAGGTCGGCCGTGCTGTTGGACAGGATGTCCAGCGTGTCGCCGACCTGGCTGCCGCCGAGAACGGTCACCTTGCCGGCGCCCTGCACCGGCAGCACCGCGTTGCCGTTGGCGAAGATGGTGAGGCCGTCCTGCACGATCCAGGCGACGGAGGCGATGGTGTTCAGATGGTTGTCCATCACCAGCGTCTCGACGCCGCCGCCCAGCTTCAGGCGCGAGAACTGGCCCGCGCTCGGGGCCCCCATGCCGGCCGGCGTCCTGGCCGTCACGGTGTCGTCGCCGGCCTCGCCGCTGACGACGGTGTCGGCCGTGCCGCCGACGCGGTTCACGATGATGCTGTCGTCGCCGCCACCGCCGAAGATGCTGAGCTTGCCGCCGCTGTAGGCATGGTCGACATCGACGCTGTCGTTGCCGGTGCCCAGGCGGATCTCCACCTCCTCGACGCCACCGTAGACGACGCTGCCGCCCACGGACAGCAGCTTGTTGACGCGGCCGGTGCCGGCGGCGCCGTCGCGCACCTCGGCGTTGATCGCTGCCGCGGTCTGCACGCTGCCGTCGGCCTTCAGCGCCCGCTGGATGACGAGCCTGTCGGCGGCATTGCCGCCGCCGCTGTCGACGACCGTCAGCGTGGCCGTGCCGTCGTAGACGGTGATCGTGTCGGCCGCGCCACCGCCGTCGACGCTGACCGCGTGCGAGAACTTCTCGATGACGACGGTGTCGATGCCGCCGCCGCTGTTGATCTGCAGCGCGGACGCGGTGCCCAGCACGCGCACGCTGTCGACGCCGTCGCCCTGGTTCAGCGCCAGGTTGCCGATGCCGGCCAGGCGGATCTCGCGGCCCAGCACGTCCGTGTCGGTGATGACGCCCTCGCCCGCCGCGTTGCTGGCCAGCGTCAGCGCGCTGGGCACGCCGGGGGCGACGACGACGTTGTCGGCGCCATCGCCCTGCACCAGCAGCGCGGTGCGCAGCGCCGCCAGGCCGCTGTTGATCGTCAGCGAGTCGGCGCCGGCGCCCAGGGCGACGGTGGTGAGCGTCACGTCGCTGCCCGTGCCCTGCACGTCCAGCGCATCGGCGCCGCCGCCCAGCCGCAGGTTGACCGCCTCGAAGCCGTCAAAGGCCAGGCCCTTGCCGGCGTCACCGGCGGCGAGGCCCAGGCCGGTCAGTCGGCCCGCGGCGAGCAGGCCTTGCGTGGCGCCGGCCTGGCCGCTGCCGTCGATGTTCAGCGTGTCGCTGCCGCCCGCGCCGTGCAGGTTGAGCCGGTCGCCGATGCCGCCGAGCTGGCCGGCCGCACTGCCGACGTTGACCGTGTCCGCGCCGGCGCCGCCGACGATGTCGGCCGTGGTGCCCTGCGCCAGGCCGACCACGGCCAGCACGCTGCCCACCGCGCCGAGCTGCAGCGTCAGCTGGTCGACGTCGGCATAGCTGACGCCGGCGCCCATGCCCAGGCCGGTCACCTCGGTGGCGGAGACGGTGCCGCTGCGCTGCACCGTGTCGCCGGCGTCGTCGAGCAGCAGTTCATCGCGCCCGCCACCGCCCACGACGCTGATGCGGCCACGCAGCGTGTCCAGCCGGCCGCCGGTGTTGCTGCCGGTGCGGGTGTTGAAGTCGAAGCTGGCCGCGCTGCCGAGCAGCACGCGGTCATCGCCGCCGCCGGCGTCGATGAGGGTGAGGGAGCCGGCGTCGGTGACGTTCAGCAGCACCGTGTCGGCGTCGCCGCCGCCGCGCACCGTGACGCTGCGGGCCACGATGTTGCCGCGCAGGATGACGGCGGAGCCGAGGTCGGCGATGTTGTCCGGGTCCTGCGCGTCATGCTGGTCGGCCAGCAGCGTGACCGTGCCGACGGCGCCGGCCGCCTCGATGCGGCTGCCGGCGAGCGCGAGGATGTCGTCGCCGGCCTGCAGCGTAACGCTGCCGTCGGCGGCGCGCACGCGCGCGCTGGCGCCCAGGCGCAGGTCCTGGCCCGTGGTGGGCGCATCGCCCATCAGCAAGGACACGCTCGCGCCGGTGGAGACGAGCTGGACGGCGTCGACCGACGGCGCGCCGTCGGTGGCCAGGAAGATGCTGCCGGTGGCCAGCGCGTCGACGCTGATCGCGCCGTCGCCCAGCCGGCCCAGCTCCAGCGCGTTGCCGCTGGCGCCCAGCGTGCCCTGCAGCGCCGACAGGCGCACGGTGGCGGCCAGGATGTCGGCGCCGCGGTCGGCGTTGCGGTCCAGGATGGAGCGTGCCGCGGTCAGGTCCACGGCGCCCAGGCTGCTGGCCGCGCGCACGATGTTGAGGTCGCCCACCATCTCGTCGAGCGCCAGGCCGAGGGCGGCGTCGGCGGTCAGCGAGGTGGTGTCCACACGCAGCCGTGCGGCCGGCGTGCCAGCGCTGCCGAGGTTGGCCTGCAGCGTCAGCCCCGTGGTGTTGACATGGCGGGCCAGGCCGGCCGCGCCGGCGATGTCGCCACGCAGGTTGACCAGCGTCGTCGTGCCGTAGGGGTTGTCGATGAGCCCGTTCAGCCGCAGCTGCGGCGCGCCGGCGTGGCCGCCGGTGTCGTGGGTGTTGCTGATGGTCACCGTGGTCGCGCCGCGCACCAGCGTCGGTGCGAGGTGGAACTGGCTCTGGTCCCCGGCCTCGATGGTGATGTTCTGGCCCACCTGGCCGGAGCTGTTCTCGGTCTGGATGTTGCCGATCTGCAGTTCGCGCGTCGACGCGTTCGTGATCGTGACGCGGTCGAAGCCGGTGCTGAACGACACGTCGGGGTTGCCGCGGATCCGCGCGAGCGCGCTGACGGTGCCGTAGGCGCCGCCGGACGACTGGTTGTCCAGCACGGTCGGCGAGATGCTGAAGATCAGGCGGCCCGACAGCGCGCCGTCGTTGATGATGTCGTGCACGCGGATGACCGGCGACAGCTGGTCGAGCGTGAGGTTGGCCTGGCGGACGATGTTGCCGCTGGCGTCGATCTCGAGCTCGGGGTTGGCCGGGCCGAGCATCAGCACCTTGGCGTTGAAGTCGATGGTGCGGTCCAGCGCCACGGTGCGGGTCTCGACCTGCGAGCCGGTCGGGATGATGCTGAAGCCTTCGGCACGGGCCGACGCCCCGTAGCCCGGGTTGTACGGCGCGTTGGCACGCACCTCCAGCCAGCGCGTGCGGATCTCGGAGCCGGCCATCGCGTCGATGTTGGTGGACGTGTCCAGCGTGTTGATCGCCGTCGAGTCACGCTTGCTGCCGACCCCGTTGCCGTCGGCGATGGCCGTGGCCTGCGTCGACGTCGAGCCGAGGCTGCCGGTCAGGCGCACCGCGGCATCCCCCTGCAGCGTGACGCCGCCGCGCACCCGCAGCAGCGTGTCGGACGTGGTGTTCAGGATGCTGGATGCCGTCGGGAAGGCCGCGACGCCGCCCGAGCGGGCGCGCTGGTCGTTGCCGCCATGCGCGATGTCGATGCTGTCGACGCCGGCGCCCAGCACCACGTCGCCGCGGGCCTGCAGCAGCGTCGCGCGGCCTGTGGCCGACGTGCCCTTGCCCACGTCGGTGTTGGTCTTGAGCGCCAGCGTGACGGTGTCGTACACCGTGGCGCCGCTGCCCAGGCCGGCCGCGTCGGCGCGGCTGCCGTAGCGGCCTTTCTCCTCGCGCCGCGCGTCGACGGTGACGTTGCCATCGGCCACGATGCGCGCACCGGCGCCGACGATGGCCGACGTGCCGTCCGTGTTCAGCGCGTCCGACGCGTTGCCGGCGACGTCCTCGATGCGGCTGCTGGCGTTGCCCTGCGAAACACCGACCAGGCCGCCGGTGTTGCCGGTGGAGACGGCGCGCACCGTCTCGGCGGAGTTGGACAGCACCTTCACGGCGCCGCCCGCCGTCAGCGTCGCGTCGTTGCCGACGCTGCTGCGCGTATGGTTGCTGACGGTGGCCTGCGCGAGGATGTCGCCGATGGCAACGCCGCCGTAGTTGGCCCCGCGGCCGTCGGCCGAGGCGTCGTTGAAATTGCGGCTGTCGACCGTCAGGTTGCCACCCACGGTCAGCGAGGCCTTGTCGGCGATCATGGCCTGCACGTCCGCCGCCGCGAAGGCGCGCGGGTCGGCACCGTTGCCGCTGAGGATGCCGCCGCCGGACGCCTCGGCAACCGCGCTCGAGCGCCGCGCCAGCCGGTTGCCGTTCGCATCGACGTTGTGGCGCGCCTGCAGCACGAGGCTGCCGGCCGTGACCAGCACGGCGCCTTCGTCGATGAGGGCGTTGACCTGCGGATCGACCGTAGACTTGGCCAGCGACACGCCGGCCGTGACCGCACCGACGCTGAGGCCGTGCGAGTCGGCCTGCGAGGCCGCGTCGGACACGGCGCGCACGGCCACATCGCCGCTGAGGTTGATCTCGGCGAGCTGGCCGATCCGGGCCAGCACCGGCGCGGACACGCGGGACTCGACGCTGTTGACGCCCACGGCCACCAGCCCGCCGGCCAGCGCCGTCCCCTCGGCGCTGGAGCTGGCCGTGCCCGTGGCCAACACGTCCAGTTGCCGGCCGTTCAGCACGCGGCCGTTCATCTCG